>DAOQWI010000099.1:0-9162 GCA_035342015.1 Candidatus Ozemibacteraceae bacterium
GCAGGCCTGAGCCGTTTTTGGCGCCCATGCGTTCGCGCAGGGCATTTTTGCTGGCGTCAGAAAGCGGTTTGGCGAGGCTGCCCTTGATTTCGCTGTCGGTGTAAACGAGCGAAGCAAGGCCTTTAGCGCCGATTTCTTTGGCATAGTCTTCGAGGTCTTTGAAAAATTTGCGTGATTTGTCGGCGATATTGTCGACACAGATGGCTCTGACGCAGCCGCCGGCTTCGACGACCGATTTGAAAGCGTTGAAATCAGAAGCGGCGAAGATATCAGAAACATCTGAAATTTCGAGGCCGTAGCGCAGATCTGGCTTGTCACAGCCGTAGCGCATCATGGCGTCTTCATAGGTAATGCGCGGGAAAGCCGGTTCAGTGACTTTCCAGTCTGATATTTCGGTGAACAGGCCGTAGAACATCTTTTCGAGATAAGCGAACACGTCGTCCTGGGTAACGAAAGACATTTCGACGTCAAGCTGGTAAAATTCGCCGGGTGAGCGGTCGGCGCGGGCGTCTTCATCTCTGAAGCACGGTGCGATCTGAAAATAGCGGTCAAAGCCTGAAACCATCAGCAGCTGTTTGAACTGCTGCGGTGCCTGCGGCAGAGCGTAGAATTTGCCCGGGTAGAGGCGGCTGGGCACGAGATAATCGCGGGCCCCTTCCGGAGAACTGCTGGTAAGAATCGGGGTCTGGAATTCGGTGAATCCCATTTCGATCATGCGGCGGCGGATGCTGGCGATTACCCTGGAGCGCAGCAGAATGTTTTTGTGCAGCTTCTCGCGGCGCAGATCGAGAAAGCGGTAGGTCAGGCGTGTGGTTTCGGGGGCGTTGTCTTCGTCGGCAACCTGGAACGGCAGCACATCGGAAGCGCTCTGCAGGGTTACCGAACTGACTTCGACTTCGACCTCACCGGTCGGCATGTCTTTGTTGACGTTGGCGCCGCGGCTGATGACCTTGCCTTCGATGGTAACGACAGATTCAACCCTCAGATTGTTGAAATCGGTATAAGCCTGGGTGCCGGGCGCGGCCAGAACCTGGGTGATGCCATAGTTGTCGCGCAGGGTGACAAACAGCACGCCGCCGAGGTCGCGTTTGCGGTGAATCCAGCCGGAAAGCCGAACCTGCTTGCCGCAGTCACTGCCACGAAGTTCGCCACAGGTGTGAGTTCGGTATTTGTTCATGAGGGTGTATTCCTTTGGGGTGAATTTTACCTGGCAAGTGTAGCGCAACCGCGCTCCTTACGCAAGAGCGTTTGCTTTTCCTCTTGATTTTGCAGGTGTTTGAATCAGTTGGCAGCAGGCAGGCTGATTGTGGCAGTCAGGCCGCCTTCTGGGCGGTTGCTGAGAGTTATGTGGCCATTATGCAGTCTGATGGCCCGTTCGGCAATCGCCAGACCCAGTCCGATGCCGCCTTTTTGCGGGTTGCGGTCTTCTGACAGGCAATAGAAAGGCGAGAATACTTTTTTCAGCTCATCTTCAGGAATGCCGGGGCCCTGGTCGGAAATACCAATCGTGGCCTGACTGCCGGCGCGTTTGAGCTCGACGCTGACGATGCCGCCATCAGGAGAGTATTTCAGGGCATTGCGAAGAATATTTTCGATGGCGCGTTCGATAAGTTGCTGATTGCCTGTCACTGTCACTTCTTCACCGGCTGACAGGCTGACGGCAAGATTTCGTGCTCTGCCTTCAAAACCGGCATCATTACAGATGTGTTTCAGGGCGGCCTGAAGCCCGACAGTTTGTTTCTGGCCGTTGATTTCGCCGCTTTCAAGCCTGTTGAACTGCAGAAGTTCTTCGATAAGAGCATTCATGCGCGAAATTTCGCGGCCAATGCGACCCAGCATCGGTTGTTCGGCTTCGCCGGTGCGATTCTGAAGAAGTTCGAGGCTTACCTGCAGTCTGGCAAGCGGCGAACGCAACTCATGCGAGATATCACCGAAAAGGCGGCGCTGGCTATTGATCATTTTTTCGATTTTTTCGGCCATTTCGTTAAAATCAGCTGCCAGGTCGCCAAGTTCGTCGTAGCGTTTGACGGCATCGCCGGTGACACGGGTTTTCAGGTCACCATGCGCAAAGTTGCGGCTGGCTGCCCGCATTTCGATGACAGGTTTAACCATATATCGCGACAGCCAGAAACACAGAAGACCGGTAGCGAGCAGAAAAATCGGCAGGTTTTCGAGCAGTCGGTAAATGAGAAATCTGGCCGGCATTGGCATTTTATTCGGAATATGACAGATGATTACATATTTCCTGCCCGAATCAGAGGTCGTTGTAGCGCCGATCAGCATTTCACCGGCCACAGTCTCGCTGCCGGGTGTCTGCTCATTCAACAGTTTCGCAGCGTAATTGCGTATTTCGGGCTCATTGTCGCTGAACAGGCGCTCGAATTTGTTGAAGTCATCTTTGAACCATGGCTTTTTGCCTTCGTCCCACTCAGGTTTGTCTGGCGGCGGAGAATCCGGTCCGGGTGGTGGTTCCGGGTGCATTTTATCAGGTGGAGGCGGCATGTCACCGGGTGGGCGCATGCGTTCACCTGGCTTTTCCGGGGCATCGCCTTCATGGCCGGGCGGCATGCCATGCCGGGCGGGTTTGCCCGCAAAAATAAGGTTGAGTTCAGCATCATAAAGCCAGAAACTGCCTGGCAGTCGAAAATGCTTTATACTGTCGCTGCCGAGCTTTTCGTAGGCATTGACCAGTGTCTGGCCGTTTTCGCCGATTATTTCGCGACTGATGTTGAAAAACCGCTGTTTTTCAGGCTCAAAATGGTAAAAGTAGCCGTAAACCGCCACGGTGATACCAGTCAAAACGAGCGTGAGCCAGACCCATAAGAAAAATTTAAGAAAAAGCCGCGAACCATAAAAGGTCGACGTGATCTCGCCCGTTGTCTTTACCGGTTTTTCAGGATCTGACATAGAGATAACCAACCCCTCTGATCGTTTTGATGCGCTCTTTGTCGTCGGCGATCGTGCCTAGTTTGCGGCGCAGGTTGCTCATGTGCACGTCGAGACTGCGGTCATCATACGAAAGCCGGCGCCCGAGAACTTTCAGCGCGAGTTCCTGGCGTTCGACCACTGTTCCGGCGGCGCGCATCAGGTTTTCGAGAATGCTGAATTCAACCTCGGTGAGGGCAAGATCGCTGCCATTTTTTGTGGCGGTGCGGGTTGAGCTTTCGATAAAGATGTCGGCGATTTCGAGTCTGATTGAATCGGGTTTGACGCTTTGTTCCTCGGCATTGCCCAGGCGGCGAAAAACCGCTCTGATACGCGCCACCAGTTCCCTGGGGCTGAATGGTTTGGGCAGATAGTCGTCAGAGCCAAGTTCGAGGCCGAGAATGCGATCAACTTCGTCACCTTTGGCGGTAAGCATGATTACCGGTATTTTTGAAAAGCTTCTGATGCTTTTGAGAACTTCGAGACCATTCATTTCGGGAAGCATGATATCGAGAATCACGAGGTCGAAGCTGCCGTTTTTCACCATCTCAAGCCCGGTTGCGCCGCCGTGGGCAGCCGAAGTCGCGAACTTTTCGGAAGCCAGATACTCCTGCAGGAGCTCGCAGAGTTCGGTGTCGTCATCGATGATCAGAATGTGTTTCATTGGCATAACCTCGCTGTGGTCTCTATTGATATTCTCTGCAATAAACGCCGATTTTGCAACCATTCGGGTCAGTTATGATGGTTAAGAATTGTAAAGGCCGAGGGCTGCGAACTTTACGCTTCTTAGTGTTGTCTTTACCGCATCTTAAGCTGTTTTTATTTATGCTTGAAGCAGCGAAGGGGGAGGTAAAAAAATGAAAACACAGAACCGTGCGGAATCTCTTTCTAAAACAGCTGTAAATATTGCATCAGACTATCAGGAAACCATTTCAGAGATCACTTTCAAAGCTGAAGACTTTCGCTCTGCCGCAGACAAAAAGCCAGGCGTTCTTCCGGTTGTGAATGGCCGGGCTCTGGTTAAGGAATGGCGTGAACTGATCGCCATTTCGCAGGAACAGCTTGCTGAAAAATTTGGTCTGTCTCCTGCAGTGATAAGACGTATCGAAATGCTTGGTGGCAAGCTCAGAACTGAAACCGTAGAGATGCTCGCCCGGCAGGGTTTTTGCCCGGGTAATTCAGCTCTCTGCCTCTGAGCCGGTTTTTTCTGAATCCTGCATAAACGACATTTAACCGGTTCGTCATCCCGGTCTTTCGATTTGCAGTGATCAATCAATAACCTCTTAACACTTCTTTGCATTGTCTTAACCCCATCTGAAGGAAAGAATCGTTAGATTCTAATTGTAATGACCCACGGAGGTGCAGAATGAAAAGACATCTTGTTCTGGCGCTGGTTTCACTGTCACTGGCAGCGGTATCGCTGGTTCTATACTCGGCTGAGCCGGGTTTTCCGGGGATGCACCGCGGCCCCCGTCATCTTAATGACGCAGGTTTTGACAATTCACACATGATCGGAACCTTCGGTTTCTTCAGACTGGCTGAAGAGCTGGAAATATCTGATCCGCAGCTTCTTCAGCTTCGCGCTCTGTTTCAGAAAAATGGCGAGAAAATGCGCTCGGGTCAGCAGCATCGCAAACTTTACAAAAAGCTTTCAGACCCGGATCTTACTGAAGCTGACGCGAAAAAAATTGCGGCAGAACATGGCAAGGCTGTCGAAGAGGCGATCATGTGGCGCTTCCAGATGCAGCAGGACCTGCGAAAAATTCTTTCTCCCGAACAATACAAAAAGCTGCATGCCCGCCGCCGGCCACCGATGCCTCCGATGCCGTGGCGTGGCGGTCACGGGATACCGGAAGGTTCAGAAGATGGCCTTAGCGGCTGTCGTCGATAATCAGTCGATCTGTAGGTGAAATCTGACTTTTCGACTGATGTGGCTTGTTGTAACCGGCTCAATCCGCTTTTGCACGACTTAATTAAAACAGGAGAAACATATGAAAAAGACTTTAGTTCTCATTGCTCTGCTGCTGGCTTTCGCGCCTGGTGCTTACGCTGAAGAAACATCCGACAATTCTGCTGAGCCGGTAAGCTTTATCGGCAGTTGGGGCGCCCCCGAAGATTCCAGTGATGGTCCTGGCTTCGACGGACCTCCACCGAAGCGACCGTTTGGCGGGGCCCGCTTTGATATCAGCCGTGCCGCCGAATATGACACCGACGGCGACGGCACCCTCAGTGACACAGAAAAAGAAGCGATGCAGACCGCTATCAAAGCTGAAATGGAAGCAAAAAAGGCTGAAATGCTTGAAAAGTATGACAGCGATGGCGACGGAACTCTTAGTGAAACTGAAAAAGAAACTATGCACGAGGCCAGAAAAGCCGAAATGGAAGCAAAGCTTCTCGAAAAATTCGATGCTGACGGCGACGGAACCCTGAGCGACACAGAAAAAGCCGAAATGGAAAAGAATCGCCCTGCAAACCGCGGTGGCAAGGGCAAAGGCCCTCGCGGCGGTCAGATACCACAGGAACTGCTGAGCAAATACGACACTGATAACGATGGTAAGCTCAGTGAAACAGAGAAGAAAGAAATGGAAGCTGCCATGACAGCTGAAATGGAGGCTAAAAAGGCCGAAATGCTGAGCAAATACGATGCTGACGGCGATGGAAAGCTCAGCGATACTGAGAAAAAAGCCATGCATGAAGCGAGAAAGACTGAAATGCAGAGCCAGATGTTGAAAAAGTTCGACAGCGATGGCGATGGCACCCTGAGCGACACTGAAAAGGCCGCCATGGAAAGCGCCAGACCGCAGAAAGGTGAAAGAGGTATGGGTAAAGGCATGGGCAAAGGCGGCCCGCGCCCGGGCATGAAAAACAGGAGATAAAGCAACGAATCCAGACCGTAATACAACAACCAAACCTCAGTCTGGGGCTGCGTCGAATATGTGGCGCAGCCTCATTTTTTGCCTTACACAACTCTTTATTCAGACTTCGCCGACCCTGCCGGGTTGTTTTTGCACCTCTCAAAACCGGTTTATACACATAAAAAATCCCCGCTTTCGTATGAAGGCGGGGCAATTCGGAATGTGTGAAAAATCGGAAAAGTTAATCAGGCATCAATTTCGAACAGTGATGAATTCATGTTTTGAGCCGAGCTGGCAGTAAAGCGTGAATACTCGTTCATGGCCCGCATGAAGCGTATCGCCATGTCCTGACTCACATCGGAGGAGCTGTCGGAAGAAGTCTCTGCCGAATATTCCTGAGCATACTGCTCGATCAGTTTCAGCAGATCGAGTTTTTTGCCATCAGCAACGTCTGTTTCTGAAGTGCTTGAACTTTCCTGCGAAGCCATCATCTCATCGATCGATACTTTGCCATCCTGGTTGGTGTCGAGCGAATCGAAGTTCGAAATCATCTGACTAAGCTGTTCCGGAACCTCCATGCCTTCAGCTTCCATCTGCGACTGGATTTCAAGCAGTTCATCCTTGCTTACGCTTTCCGGTGACCCGCCAGCACCATTTGCCTGCCCGAGTTCGCTCATCATCGATGGCGGTGGGCCTGGAGGCGGCCCCGGGGGCGGTCCTTCCGGTCTGCCGCCCTGCCCAGGTCCGCCTGCTGTCATGCCGTTTTCGCTGGCGTAGCTTTTCAGCTCGTCAATGCTGATACCGTTTTGATCCTGGTCGATTTCATCGAAGGCTGCCAGCAGGGTGTCAAATGGGTTCGCTGCCTGACCTGACTGGGTCTGGCTCTGTTCCTGGGCGGCCTGCTGCTGAATCTTTTCAAGATCTGACTTCTGCAGATTCACCTTCCCGGCCTTGAACTGCTGTATCTGTGTCCAGACTGAGTTCCCTGAAATACCGCTTACACTCATAAATGCCTCCTGAGCATTCACTTTTCGCCGAAATTGATTCCTCGAAGTATTGCCATTTTGTCGGCAATTTAACCTCCCTGATCTAAATTTCGACTGAAATGCCCGGTTTATCGCATTAAGTAGTCTTAACGACCGTTAAGAAGTGTAAAGATGGGTTTTTTGAGAGCCGTGTATCTTTAATCCGGTGCGTATCTCAAACCGGTATGCCAGTTGCGCGGCGAATGGCGGAAGTTGTTGATCGCGTTGAAAAATTCTGAAGTGACCAGATCATAGAATTCAAGGGAAGCGGCACCGCGGGTCTGATTGCCGGTGTTGTTCCTGTCGCATCCGGTTTTGTCTGAGTGCTGACTCAGGCTGAGGGAAATGTTCCAGAACCAGTTTTCGGCACTGGCAGGGCCTGAAATACTGACCGGAGAAATGTTCAAAAAACTGATTCTTTCGCTGAGAATTTTCTGGCGGGCTTTATCGGTGCCGTGGTCAGTCTCTCGAACCAGTCTGAGCAGATTCGAATCCTTGACTGCTTCGAGGCGGTATCTGACACCAAGCAATGGTCGCAGTAGATAATCTGGCCCTGGCAGTCCGGTTTTTACGAATTCGGGCTCGTAGCGAAAACGCAGCATTGAAAATTCGGCGCCTTCGAGGCCCCGTTCGCGTGAGAAGTCGATCTGCAGCAGGTCGTTGAAAGAGAGCGAAAATGCGCCATGATACGGAATACAACTGTTTTTGAGATCGTCACGAATCTGGGCGACGATTTTCCGGCCCTCACTGAGCATTTCAAGATTCACGACACCGCTGACCGAAGATTTTACACCGCCGCTGTAGAGAGTGAAAACTGCAAGGCCGACTATTGCCGACAGTGCAACGGCAACGGTGATTTCTATAAGTGTCAGGGCTTTTCTGGGGTTGTGGTTCTCTGTCATGGCTGTTCCACCAGAATTGCTGAATAATTCGATTCTGCGGCGCTGCCCGGCCTGTCATTCCGTGGTCTGACAGCGACATTGAGCAAAATCGCGTTGATACCGTCCTTTTCAAGCAGCTGCATGGTGATTTTGCGTTCGAATGCCGTGCAGATATCGGGGCGCATGATTCGCGTCTTCTGGTCGGCATCTGCCGCGGCCTGCCATTCATTGAGCCGGTAACCGGCGATCTGTTGCTCGTGACATTCAGACAGGCGGCTGAAGCCTATGGCTCTGAAAACCTCGATTACTTCCTGGCCGATCTGTTCACAGATCAGCTGATGATATGAATTAGCCGTTTCGCGGCCTGACGCGGAAATCATATAAAAAGCCGAAACACTTGTCAGGCCGAGAATAAAAATGGCAAGCAGCACCTCGGTCAGCATGAACCCGTTAAAAACCGCTTTTTTAAAGTTTTTCACGAGGTTTCTCCGCTGCGCCGGTAGTTTACCCAGCGTGAAATGCTTATCTGGTAAGCCTTTTCCGGTTCTGCAAGGGTGCGGTCATAGACGATGATGTGCTCATCCGGGCTCCAGTTTTGAAAAAACAGCTGGTCGGCCAGTATCATGCCGTTTAGATTCAGGGGTCTGGCTGCTTCGACCGTGCCAGTGCCACTCTGGTTGATCGCTATCAGAGCAGCATGAATCTCACTGCCGGTGTTGACCCTTATTTTTCCGCGGCGGGCATAAAAAATGGCGAGGTCGCTGCCTTCGCTTTTTTTTATTGAATCGTTTATTTCAAAGCTGTCAGCGATCAGAACGCCCTGCCCGCGAATCTGCCACTGCCCGTCAAACCTGATTGTGCCGCGGCAGTGATTGATGCCGCTCAGATTAAGCGTTCGGGTGCGCGGGTCGACAATGCGCAGCCTTACGAGATCTTCAAAGCTCAGATCTTTTCTGGCCCACAGGGCATAGCGGTCGAAGACCTGCAGATTTTCGATTTTTTCAGGCAATGGCGGAGCATCAGTCTGATAGGTGAGAAGCTGCAGGTTGTCTTTTGAAATGGTATTTTTGCCATCATGTTCGCGTTGCCGGCGTAACATCAGGGCGTTTTTAAATGGTGAGGCATCGCTGCCGGGGCTGAGCATAGACGCTACCAGATAATCGTGATGCATTTCAAGGTAGTATTGGGCAACCGGGAGTCGCTGCCGGTAGCTGTTGCCGAATATTTCAACCTTTGTCTGAATGGCGACGATTCCATGCCCTTCGTTGCGCCCGAAATAAGGGCGACCGTCTGGTGAAGCGGCTTTAAAACTCACTATCTTCAGCTCGCATTTGTGCTGACATGAAAAGCCATCGGGAATTATGCGGTCAAGGTTCTGGCTGGCAAACGGCAGTTTCAGTTCGTTTCTGGCACCGCTGACAGCGCCGAGCATGAACCAGAATGCCTGCGATTTCGGGTTTTTCAGATCTTTGTGAA
>DAOQWI010000099.1:9262-10638 GCA_035342015.1 Candidatus Ozemibacteraceae bacterium
GCGCCGAGCATGAACCAGAATGCCTGCGATTTCGGGTTTTTCAGATCTTTGTGAAGCGTCGCGTAGGCTTCTTCGTGAATGGTTCTGGCCGCTTCGATTGCAGCATTGCGCAGCTCATACCATTTTTCGCTGTGGCGGTTTTCGCGGGCCACCCGGAAATAACTGAGTGCGAGAACACCCAGGGAGATGGCCACGACCATGACAATCAGCAGGGCTGAGCCGTTGTTTCGCCTAATCGACATCATCGGCAGGAGACGGAAACTTCAGAGTCGGGGCGGCCGGTTGTGCATCGAGCACGCGACTTTCGGCTTCGGCAGACGTATTTGTTGCTTCAGCGGCAGTGGGCAGAATTTTGCCGGTCGAGGCTGCAGGTGCAGAGGTTGATTCGCGGTTCAGGCTTGTGACGACGCCAAAAGTTACGGTGGCTGCTATGGCAACGCCGAGCACCCAGGTCAGCAGGTTGCTTCCCCCGCCGGAAATGCCTGGAGTGCCAGCATCTGGCAGATTGTTGAGTGACTGATCGATACGGTCGAGGAATGCCTGCGACGGCTTCAGGTCGGCAGTGGGCGAGCCCTTGGCTCTGGCCCAGACCATGCAGGCGATTACCGCAGCACACTCACTGCAGACTTTGATGTGCTGCCGGCACTGGTCATTCAGATTTCTCGGATCTGTGACCTGGTCGATAATTTTTTCGCATTCTTTTTCTGCCATATCAGCCAGCTTTCTCTTCGAACCGGGCGCGCAATTTAGCGATCAGACGATGGAACACCAGACGCACATTGCCTTCGGTCATGCTCATGATTTCGGCGAGCTCGCAGAAAGGCATGCCCTGAAAGACTCTCAGCTCGAGAATCACGCGTTCGCGCGGTTTGAGGTCGGCAAAGATGCTTTCTACACCGGCTGCTGAAACTGCGTGGGCTTCGGGAGTTCTGTCGTCAGGAATTTCGGCAATTTCGAATTGACTGCCCGAGGTATCGAGCTTCTTTTCGCGTCTGAGTTTGTCAATGAACTGGTTACGGGCAATTCTCAGCAGCCAGCCGGTGAAACTGCCCGAGGGGTTTACCTGATCGATCTTGCGGAAAGCATTGATAAACGCTTCCTGGGCGACATCTTCGGCGTCGGCATGTTTGATGTTCATGCCGAGAAGATAATACATCACGGTGCCGTAATACATCTTCACCAGCTGGGTGAAGGCGCTTTTCTGCCCCTTCTTGGCCAGCTCGATCAGGGCATTACAGTCGCGATTTTCGCCGTTCTGCATCAGTTCATGCGCTTAACCTGCATTTCTGCAATCAGAATCAGGGTTTCCCTCTATAAAGTTATTACGTCAGTTTATCAGCAAATGTTACAAAAATGTACCACAGTTTGCCAGTTTA
>DAOQWI010000099.1:10738-12469 GCA_035342015.1 Candidatus Ozemibacteraceae bacterium
TTTTCGCCTGATCTGATGCGGCTGATCATTTCGCGATCGATCTGCTGCTGATCAGGTGGGCGGTCGGCTGCATCCGCTGATTTTTGCAATACGGCAATGGCTTCTTCCCGGCGTTCCATGGCGGCAAGGGTTACTGCAATCAGGCGTGTTGTCTGTGGTGGCGGGTCATAGAATCTGAACATCATGTTGAAAGCTTCGAGAGCTCTCTCTAATCGCCGTTTGGGCCCATGCCGGCCCGAATGATTCAGGCAGAAAATGCCGATCTGCTGCCAGAGTTCGATACGGTTCGGCACCTGCTTGGCTGCATTCTCAAGAATCTGCAGGGCTTCATCGTGCTTTTTCATATATTCGTCGAGCAGAAAAGACCGCAGCAGATAAGCGTCGATAAAAGTCGGGTCGAGCGCCGGAATCAGTTCGAGCGCGACTTCGACCCGGTGCCAGAGGCCGCGGTGTGAATCGGCATCCATCTGTATCCAGAGCAGGTTGGCAGCCAGTTCGGCAAACCCGAGTTCGCGAAGCAGAAGAGCAAAGCCAGGGGTGACTGATGGGTCCTGACTTGCATGGTCGTGCCCATTTACATGATTGTGTGCTTCGTGGTCATGCCCTTGCTCATGGTTGTGACCGGCATGCTCATCGTGAGTGTGTGCGTGCCCGTGGCTTTTGCAGTTCGGGTTGGTGCAGAGAGAAAACGGCATGCTGGCAGTCACTTTTTTGCCAATTTCAAGCCGGTTGCCCGGAACATCTGAAACGTCAAGCGCAACTGGCTTTGCAGTTTTTGCCGTCTCTGTTGCTGTTGCATGCTCATGCGCACATTCATGGTCGTTCTTAATATCATGCTCGTGCTTATGGTGCTCATCTGAACAGGTCTGACAACTACAGGCGCTGACGGTATCTGTTGCGTCGGCAATCTGTGGCTGAGTGTGCTCATGCACGTGGCTATCAGAGTGCACGTGGTTAGCGGCGTGCTCGTTTTCATGCTCGTCTTTTTCGTGTTCTTCGTGCAGCGGTGCGCTTTCTGTAAGGTTCTGCTGCAGATAGGCGCCTGCCTGTTTCTGGGCCAGTTCGCGGCTGGCGGTCTGGTCGATGCGCATTTCCATTCGGTACTGGCTGACATAAAAGTGTTGCGAAACCGCAGAAAGAATCAATGCTGCAAACAGCAGCAGCAGATGTTTGTCTGGCTTCATTTCACAGATCCTTTTTGTTCAGCGCCCAGGAACCTGCAACCAGCAGGAAAAAAAGATAACAGGCGGCATAGCCTATTGCCCACATGGCGAACGAAGGCGAAACCGCCAGGTCTTTGAGAATTTTATACTTGATGTTGAAATAGCCGAAGTTCGGCACCAGCCAGTAAACCACGTCGGTGGCGAACGAAAGCAACGGAATATCGGCTTCGAAGGCGAGGTGTTTGACGTGTTCGGCCATGTTGCCGAGCAAAACGCAGAATATTGACAGTGAGAAGCACACTATCAGAGAGTTTGTGAGCGAAAACAGTAGAACCATACCGGTCATGATCGCGAATTCTAGCAGCATGAACAGCGCCACCCATTGAAAACCGGTCCAGATGATGCCGAATTTGATGTAAAGCAGGCCGGTGAGGATGCCGAGCATGATCAGCACATTAACGACTGCAGCCAGCAGGGTTCCGAGAAATTTGCCGGTGTATAGTTCCCAGCGACCCATGGGCAGTGTCAGAACCGCGTAGATGGTTTTGCGCTGTATGTCGTCGCGCAG
>DAOQWI010000100.1:0-9709 GCA_035342015.1 Candidatus Ozemibacteraceae bacterium
CCGGTGCAAATTCCATCAGGGGTAACCTGGAACAATGCCAAAGTCAGAACGCTTGTGGCTTCTGTGCCTTCAGACTGGATATTCCTCAATGAAACGCTTGAGAACTATCTCATTGACTCTCAAACAGCGAGCCCACCCTATTTCTTCAGAGTGACTTCCTACCCGGCAACCAGCACCACCAGTGTGGCTACCACAGCTGTAATGCTGATCAAATCACAGGGTCGTTACTACCAATATTCAGATGCGAACAAAACCTCAATTATCGGCACTTTTTCGGCGCAGTTGATCGCCGAATGCAAAGTAATTTTCAATCGAAAGATTTTGCAGCTCAACCGCTACCGCTATATGCCTTTTCAAGATGATACTAAGTTTTTCGAATACTCTCCTTACTGATTATGCTATATGGTAAAAAAACTGCAAGTTAAAAACTGGAGCAAACCATGGTCGGTGCGAAACGCAAAAAGCCTGAAAAGTATTCTTATGCCGATTATCTCAAATGGAACGACGACAACCGTTACGAAATAATCGACGGTGATGTCTATGACATGACCAGTCCAACCCTGGATCATCAAATGATTTCAATGGAACTGTGCCGTCAGTTCGCCAATTTCCTTGAGGACAAGCCCTGCCGGGTTTTGCATGCACCATTCGACCTGATACTGGCGCGTAAAAACAAAAAGGCCGAAGAGATCACTACGGTTCTGCAGCCCGATATTCTCGTCGTCTGCGACGAAAAAAAAATCACACAGCAGGGCGTGTTCGGAGCCCCCGACCTCGTCGTCGAGATAATTTCTCCATCAACCGCTTCACGCGACAATATCCTCAAACGCTCAGTCTACGAAAAGGCCGGGGTTAAAGAATTCTGGCTTATTCACCCTGCCGACCGCCTGGTGCGCATCTACCGCCTCGGCAAAGACGGCCTGTTCGGCCGTGAAGATATCTTCGACCACACCGCCACAATCGAAGTCAAAACCCTGCCAGGCCTGACCATCGACGGCCCTAAGCTTTTCGCCGGCGTCAAGCCGCCAGATCATTCCTGACTCTGGTCAGCGCAATTCCAGAAGCTCGTATAGCGGATATTCGCGGCTTTTGCCCTTGATTTCGACGCGCTCGATAAAGGCGACGCGGCCCTGGCCCCTTAAACCCCTGATCGTGGAAGGGGCGACGACGATACCTGTCGTGCCGGCCTTCGCCGCCTCAGTTTTCAGCCTTGCCGCGAGGTTTACCGTGTCGCCGATGACCGTGTAATCGAGTTTGCCAAGCCGCGAGCCGATGCGGCCAGAAACGACATTGCCGCTGGCAATGCCGGCGCGTATGTAATAACCGGCGTCACGCATGACGTATGCCAGATCAAGAGCGGCCCGACAGGCCTGCAGACTGTGATTTTCGCCGGCGGTGGCAGACCGGAAAACCAGCATCAGCGTATTTTCAATAACCTTGTCGATAACCCCGCCGCAGGAGCGGGCAATGCGATCGGCTTCACCAATAAACCGGCCAAGCATGGCAAAACGCTCTTCGGGTGAAACCTGTTGGCCAGAAATGCCTGACTGCAGCTGCATGAAAACGACGGTAGCCGCCACCCTCACCCCGCCGGGAGCCATCTCGGCATCGGAATCACTTTCGACGGCGGTCAGAACATCCTGTGAGACGAAATGAGCAAGTTTCCGGCGTTGCTCAAGCCCCTGAATCATGCTGGTAAAAACCGTTTTCAGATCACCAAATTCATCACTGGCCTGCAGCTGCACCCCAACCTGGAGGTTGCCGCGGCCAACCTCGCCGGTGACTCTGATAAACTCGCGTAACGGCCGCAGATAAATCAGTTCGAACACCAGATAAACGAAAAGTAGTAGCAGAAGGCCATAGCCGGCAAGTATTCCGGGCAAAAACCAGGTTGCCGACCCACCCGCAAAAACCTCAGAACCAACCAGCATCACCAGGGGGTAATCATTGAACCAGCGAGCCTGCAGCAGATTTTTTTCATTTTCGCGCCAGACGAAACCTTCGACGTTTTCTGCAAGGTCGATCTTTTCAAGCAGACCGGAGTTACGCAGAATTCTGCCATCTGCCAGACCCACCAGATGATAACCAGCGTCGTCTCGAACCACCTCGAAAAACCGCCCGGAAACACCGGAAAATCTTTCTGAGGGCCGGAAATGATTCACTATATAGTCGCGAATCAGGTTGTTATCGTAAAAATTAAACGAAAGCAAACCAAACAAACTGTATTTATCGGCATTGAATACAAATGCAGTCGAAAAGCGATTGCCGGTATTCATGCGCATCATTTTAAATGGCCGGCCCCAGCGGCTGCCGATTTCATTCACGAAAGACGCATCTACAGTTCCGGGTTCGCGTTCCTTGCCCCTTGTCTGATTCATCACAAAGTTGCCACCGCGGTCAAAGGCATTGAGAATAGCAGAAGAAACCAATCTCCGGCCCGATTCCTCTTCTTTTGACAACGGCCGATAGAACTTTTTCGAACTGACATGCAGGCGACTGCCTTCATCAAGGTCGAAGAAAAGATCTGAAGCAATAGAATTTTCGAGGCCCTCTTCGAGAACCTGCAGATATGCCTTTTCGCCACTGCCTCGCATTTTTTCAAGCCTGGCCGCAACCTGCAATGTGTATTTCTGCAAAGCGGCCATATAATGGGAAAACCCATCATAAAGCTCGTTAAAATAGAGTCTCTGCAGTTCTTCAGTCTGATACCAGCCATAAACACGGTTGAACTGGTTCCAGGTAATCAGACCTGCGAGAAGCAGAGAAACCGGCAGAAGCAGCATTAAAGCAGTGCCGAGCAGTACCTTTGGCCTGATTCCCATTCTAAAATCGATGCCGAAAAAATACAGCCGCAGCAAAAATACCGCGCCAACACAGACCAGCAGTCTGGCGATGGCAAAAATCAGTGATGAGCGGCCGACAAGCGGGTGCTGCAATTCAGACATGGGCACGGAAACCTTGAGCAGTGGCAGACTGGCGAGAAGATTCTCAAGATTTTTCGGAACAACCCCGCCAGCCTGAATCAGGTCAACAATGACCGTATCGGGAAAAGTCGATATCATGTGCTGGCCACCTGCGTCAGCGAGGTAATCGGTCATGATTTTTCTTGTCAATGGCTTATCGCCATCAAGAGCGACTTTCAGATGGCTGAAACTGCGCCTGATACCACGGGCCTGCAATTTTACGGCGTCAAACAAAATCTGCCGCTGGGCAAGATCGCAACCGCTCAGAATCACCAGACAGCCGCCCGCGATTTTTTGCCTGTTGTCTGATGCCTGCCATATCGGCTGGTAGAAAAAGAAGGCAGGGCCCGCAAGCTTCGCTGAGAATACCCGGCAAACGCGGCCTGGTTCAAGCGGAATTTCGGAAATCAGACCAAACTGGCGCCGCAAAAAGGTATCGGCATCTTTGCGGGCCCGCCGGTCGAAAGCCTCGTGGCTCTGGTTGATCACGGCAAGATAACGTCGCAGCATACTGCGTGGCAGAACTGGCAGCTGCCTCTGAACATGCGGAGCGATAAAGGTGTCGATCTCGGCAAAATCTTCTGAGTGCGTAACAACAACCGCGAGTTTGAGACCGGTCGAACGGCTGATAATTTCGGCGGTTGTCGAAGCGCCGCTGCAAAAATCGCTTTGCCCGGCAAAAAAACGGGTCAGCTTTCTTTCGACAAAGGCTTCGGCTTTCAGGTCACGTCTGAAACTGTTCATTTCACCGGAAAGGGTGGCAACCGCAGCCTGACGGTTAGCCTGCAGGGTAATTTCGAACAGATAATTCAGGCTGACCTGAAGAAGAACCGCCGGCACCGCAAAAACCGTGAACCAGGCGAGAGCGAGCGAGGCCATAGAAAGGCGCCGACGAATATTAATGCTTTTTTCAGCCATCGTTGCCACCTGACCCACGCCGGGCACAGAGTTCAAAAGCCTGCCCGGCAGGCGTATCGAGAGAGATGCCAAAATCAAAAAGGGTAACAAGCCGTTTACCAGTTTCGTCACAAATCAGCATCTTCGAAGAAGTTGATTTTGTGAGGCTTTCGAGAGCTTCGGCACGGTGTGTGACCTCGCCGAGAACAGCAAAAACCATACGACCACCCTCATGGCCAACTATTCCAGATACTGCCTCACCGGTCGCAATACCTATACCATTTTCAACCGTAAAAAGGCCAAGGTTGAGGCGTTCATTATTCAGCGCGGCAAGTTGCCGACGCATTTCGATAGCCGCTTCGGCGGCACAGACTTCAGCTGGCTTTTTCCCGCCGGAATAAAAAACCGCCATTACCGCATCGCCGACAAACCGTTCGATGACGCCACCATGTCTTTTAATGGCGGTTTCCATGCGTGTAAAATAGTCGTTGAGCAGACTGACAATCTGCTGCGGGTCATGCTGCTCACTGAGAGTCGTAAAGCCGCGAATGTCTGAAGCAAGCATCGTAACGCGCGAACTCTGCACTGAACTCATCTCGTTCAAGCCAGCGGCGGCTGCGAGGCGGTCGTAAAGGTTCTCAGAAACGAAACGCCGCATTTTTTCGCGTTGCGCCAGACCATTGGTCATGTCATTGAACGCATCGGCAAGCAGAGAAAACTCATCGGTCTTTTCAAGCACGAGCCGGTTCTGATAATCGCCGCCGGCAACGGCTGCTGCAGCCTGCCCAATGCCTTTAACCGGGTTGATAAAAAGTGCTTCAAGAGCATCGGCGAACAGTAGAAGCGAAGTCAGAGCAAATGCCAGCAGCAGAAATGGAAACATCCAGGCGAGCAGAGCGACCATAAAATCAGGCGAACTTGTTGAAATGCCCGAATAGACCATCATATTACTTTCACTGAAACGCTGCTTTTCGTAGCGATAATAACCGCCAGTGCCGGTGAGTTCACCGGTACTGACGCGGCCGGCTGCCGCCTTGTCGAGCAGGGTCTTCAGACGATGATCGGGGCTGACATAATCGGGCCACCAGCGCAAAACCATGTCGTCATGCCGCCGGTGACCCATGAGAAAATGGTGTTGATTCATACCAGAAGCACTTGAAAATATACCCGGATCGAAATCCCAGGGGCTGTAAATAATGAAATTGAGATTACTGACATTGGTCGAAGCCATGGCACGAATCTGAGTCGTATCAGTAGCAGATCCCGGAATAAGAAACCAGATCGCCCGCGAAAAATCATCAAATCGGTTCATATCAACGGTTTCGTTAGCTTCATATTTTAGAACCCGGTAATCGAAATAATCACGACGAATCGTGTCCATGATTCCATCAGCAACGCTCGTCATATGCTGCAGCTTTTTTATCTCCGGTGCCTGTGCATCGAGGCACCCCAGATTTTCGAGAAATTTGACAGAAAGGAGCTGCTCAAGCTTCGAGATTTCAAGATCTATGATATTACGCGCCTTGAAAGACCTGGCAATTCCATCATTACGAAAAAAATAAAAATCAACAAATGTGCCTGGCACAACCACATTGTGGGCATGCAGATTCATAATTTCATCGCCGCTTCTGGCAGCCACATCAATCAGCCGATTCTTGATTTTCAGCATCTGTAAAAGATGCTGCTGGCGCTGGTCGTTATAATAGCTGTGCAGTTTCTGCATCTGACTCTCGGCATCGGCACGCAATTCGAAGCTTCCGAGGCTCTCGATGCGGTCGAGCAGACGCAGGGAAACATGCCCGAGAATCGTGTATGGCATCAGAACAGCCAGACTGATCGACAGCAGCATGCGCAGCCGCAGCCGCACAATAACTGGAAAGCCAAAAAGAACAAAATACGCCGAAACGAATAGACAGAAGAGAAACAGCAGCTGCTGAGCAAACTGCAAAGAACGATTGAATTCAGATGACCCGACCAGTATGGCCGAGATATCATATGAAGTCTGCAGACCAGCCGGCAACCTGATCTGCCGTTTGAACAGCGAGTTATAGCCGATCAGTTCTGTCGGAATCGATGACTCAACCGTTATCTGACTGCCGCGTAGTATCACTTTGCCAGGATCGATAGGCTTTCGATTCAGAAAAGCTCTGGCAAACCCATCGGCATGGTATTTGAGTGAGTCTTTCAGCAGTTTTTCCGGTGGAAATTGGCGGCTGGCGAACATCACAAAATAGCCGCCCATTATCTTCGGCCCGTCTTTAACACGTCGGTAATAAGCAAAAAGTCTGCAATCACCACGCTTGCGGGTAGCCGTTTCGTAGCAACCACCCTGAAAAGGCAACTGATAGATCATGTCAGAAAACAGTCGGCCCATAACCTTAAAGTAGCTCTGCGTCGGTCCATCGTCATCACCTGCGGCCAGGTTTCTGATCTTGTGGTAACGCTGTTCGGCATCGGGTCTGCTGTCATCAACTCTGACAAAATCGTCGGCCTGCTCGGCAAGAGTTATGCTTAGTATGTACCCAAGCCTCTCACGGTCATGCGGCTCAATATCATCAAGAGCTTGAGAAAACCACTTCCAGATGTTGTATATATCGGCACTGAACGCCACCATCATCAATGGCTCGACCCCGCTCATACCACGATAAATCGACCTCAGTTCATCGATGGTGGCGGCCTGAAAAATCTGCGGGTCAACGCCGGGCGGAAATTTTGGCCTTTCGAGAGAAGGTGATGACAGGCCGGCGCGTCGCTCGGCCTTCTTGATAATCTTTTCGATATGCAATCGGGCGTTGAGATCGGCCTGAAATTCACGTGCTTCGTTCTTCAGTTCCTGTTCAGCAAGCTGCAAACGGTTTTTTCTGGCTTCTTCATCTATCTGGCGAAGCCCGACACCGATAAAAAGAGTCGGCAGCATTACCAGCAGCACAAAGACAGCCGCCACCAGTGCCCTCAGACTTATTTCATCGCGCGTTTTCACTAAGACACCCTATTCACAGGTATTTTCAAACTATCTCCGAATATCTCAGGGAATTTGCATTAAACTCCTGGAGCCCAGTTCTACGACCGTAATGACAGAATCGGATTGCGTCATTACCGCTCTTGTGCCCCATGAATAAAGCATGCACTCGCGGAGTGCGGGTGGCAGAAATCCAGTTCAATTGCCAATCTAAAGTGTTTTATTACAATTACCCTGTTTCATATCCTTGTTCATCCGTGACGAAAAACAGCCCCGAAACCTAAGTTCCAGGGCTGTTCAACATCGATCGAAATATCAGTTCTTCATGCTGTGCACCGGGGCCGGAATGCGACCGCCGCGACGCACGAACAGAGCCGGAGAATGCCGGCCGACTTCCATGACCGGGCCTTTACCAAGCAGCCCGCCAAAATCGACGACATCGCCTGCCTGCATGCCAGGCACCGGAATCAAGCGGCACGCGGTCGTCTTATGGTTAATCATGCCGATAGCCGCTTCGTCAGCAATAATACCGGCAATCACTTCGACCGGTGTATCGCCCGGAATCGCGACCATATCGAGACCGACCGAGCAGACGCAGGTCATGGCTTCGAGTTTTTGAATGTTGAGAGCGCC
Organism: Candidatus Ozemibacteraceae bacterium; assembly: GCA_035342015.1. Classification (GTDB taxonomy): domain Bacteria; phylum Muiribacteriota; class Ozemobacteria; order Ozemobacterales; family Ozemobacteraceae; genus Rifleibacterium. The sequence goes on from DAOQWI010000100.1 coordinate 7,453, forward strand.
GGCTTCGATGGCGCGGCACATGCCCGCATCTTCGGTAACCGGAATAAAAGCACCCGACAGGCCGCCGGCATAAGTTGCGGCCATGATGCCACCCTTTTTGACCGCGTCGTTGAGCATGGCAAGCGCGGCGGTTGTGCCGTGACAACCGGTTTTTTCGAGGCCCATCAGTTCGAGAATATCGGAGATCGAGTCACCTTCGGCCGGTGTCGGAGCAAGTGACAGATCGATAATGCCGAACGGAATACCGAGCATGCGCGAAGCTTCGCGGCCAACCAGTTCTCCGGTTCGAGTAATTTTGAAGCTGATTTTTTTGATGACTTCAGAAAGTTCGCCAAAATTAAGGTGGGTAGAATTTTGCAGGGCGGCACGCACTACGCCGGGGCCCGAAATACCAACGTTGAGAATCGCTTCGGCTTCGCCGGGGCCCATGAATGAGCCGGCAATGAACGGGTTGTCTTCGACGGCGTTACAGAAAACCACAAGTTTGGCGCAGGCAAGACCGTTTTTATCGCGGGAACGCTCGGCCGCTTCTTTGACGATTTCGGCCATGCGGTAAACGCCGTCCATGTTGATACCGGCCTGTGAACTGCCGATATTAACGCTCGAACAGACTCGATCGGTGCAGCAGAGAGCATCGGCGATCGAATTGAGAAGAATCTGGTCGCCACGGGTGATGCCTTTCGGGATCAAAGCTGAGAAACCGGCGACATAGTCGATACCCAGTTCTTTGGCAGCCTTGTCGAGGGCTTCGGCAATCGGCACGGCAGTTGGTTCGGTGAAAGCGCCGGCAAGAAATGAAACCGGGGTAACCGAGATGCGTTTGTTAACGATCGGAATACCGTATTTCTTTTCGAGTTTACGGGCAACCGGCACCACGTCATGGGCAACACGCACGACTTTTTCGTAGACTTTGGCAGCACATTTGTGCACGTCTGAATCGGCGCAGCTCATCAGGTTGATGCCGCAGGTGATGGTGCGGATATCGAAGGTTTCAACACCAACCGCACTGATGGTTTCGATGACTTCTTCAAGAGAAAAAAGCATTGCAGGCCTCCATCACAGCCGGTGCTGGAATCTAAAAACGTCTTCGTGCTGAATGAAAACCTTGACGCGCAGCTGTTCAGAAACAGCCTGCATACGGCTCTGAAAGTCTTCGAAGCTGCAGTTTGCGGTCGAAAAATCAGTCATCATCATCAGGGCAAACAGATCCTGCATGATTTTCTGGCTCACATCTTCGACATTGACGTTAGAGTCGGCAATGGCGCGGGTGATGCCGGCGAGAATGCCGGGCTTGTTGGCTCCGAGCACGGTGATTACAACCTGTTCCTTTTTCCTGTTCAAGGCAAAAACCTCCCCTTCGGGATGTATTAGTTACGAGCTGCTATGTACCGCAGCAATATAGCAGAACCGCCCGCTTCCGTAAAGTAATTGTGCTTTTAAGTTCACAATCCATAACAAAACCGGCAATCGATCATTGACAGTCACCAAATCTTCACTCCCGGAAAAAAATAAAACAGATACTACTGGCCAACAAAGAATTGCCAAACTCGCTCCGCCACAATTATGCAGTTATAAGCGTCTCAAGTATCCTGGACTTTTATTCAGGAATGGAATATATTATGATTGTAATTTAGTATCATTTAAAAATGGAGGCATTGCTGATGACGCAGAAAATCGCCTTTTTTGATGCCCGCCCCTACGATCAGAAGTCTTTCAACGAAATGAACCGCAACTTCGGCTTTGATATCAGTTACTTTGAAACAAAGCTCAATGCCCAGACCGCTGAACTGGCGACCGGTTACGACGGCGTCTGCGTTTTCGTCAACGATGACCTGAATGCTGCGGTAATCGAAAAACTGGTTGCCGGCGGCGTCAAAATCGTCGGCCTGCGGTGCGCCGGCTACAACAATGTCGATTTCAAGGCCGCTTTCGAGCGCATTCATGTGTTAAGAGTGCCGGCCTACTCACCCTATGCAGTGGCTGAGCACGCTGCTGCAATGATGCTGACACTGAACCGCAAGACACACAAAGCCTGGATGCGAACCCGCGAGGGCAATTTCTCGATCAACGGCCTGCTCGGTTTCGATATGCACGGTCGCAACGCCGGGATAATCGGAACCGGCAAAATCGCCCGCTGCCTGATCGCCATTCTCAAAGGCTTTGGCATGCAGGTTCTCGCCTATGACCCGCGGCCTGATCTGGAATACGCCACCAAGGCCGGAGTAAGCTATGTCGCTCTGCCAGAACTGTTTGCCGC
>DAOQWI010000100.1:9809-12371 GCA_035342015.1 Candidatus Ozemibacteraceae bacterium
GAAATATGCTACCAATGTAACCGCACCTGCCCCAAAAAAGAAAAGCGTCGCTGCTTTTGAGCAAAACCTTAGAGTTCATTAAAAGCTTTATGGCAGATCGTGGTTATTGCAGCGCCAAAATAAAAAGTTCCCGGACCAGCTTCATTGCTGGCCCAGGGACCTGTTATTGATTATTACTTTGTTACCGGGTTACCAAGCGGCATTACAGTGCGGCCATAAACCTCGTTGAGAACCTGAGCCATACCTGTATATATCGCCGACGCACCGCAGATGATGCCCTCGTAACCGGTCAGGTGCTTGAAAGTTGCATCTCCGGTCGCATCACCAATGGCGAGCATAAAAAACAGCACAGTGAGTGAACCAAAGACGAACTGCAGCGCCCGCGACATTTTCAGGGTGCCAATGAACATAAGCAGGGTGAAGATCCCCCACATGCTGAGATAGCAGATCATGGCGTTATTAGAAGTGCTTTCTACCAGACCAAGTTTTGGCATAACCAGAAGACCAACCAGGGTCAGCCAGAAAAAGCCGTATGAACCAAAAGCAGTCATGCCAAAGGTGTTGTTTTTTTTCCATTCAAGTACGCCAACGATTACCTGAGCCATGCCACCATAAAAAATACCCATGGCAAGGATCATTGAATTGAGCTCATAAAAGCCAGCGTTATGGATATTGAGCAGAACGGTGGTCATGCCAAAGGCAAGAAGGCCAAGTGGGGCGGGATTGGCGGTCATGTCGGAAGCCGGGCTGGCTGAACTCATTGAAAACTCCTGTGACTGATAGGTTTGATTATGCTTTGAAAAAGGCAGGGCAGGATTTTACAACAGTGTACCGGCATTGGCAAGTGAAACGATTAACAAACTTTTGCGGGTTTGTTCTGGCTGAAAATTTATGACATAATCATATCCGCCGACAGTCAGATATTTCTGATGCCAGCCGCTGTTCTACTATCACGCATGAGCTGATGAAATAACTGACTCTGACGTGACAAAGGCTTAAATAGACCTGTTTTACACACCTTCAAGGAGTTTTGATCATGCAGCATTTTGAATTTCCGCGACAATCACTTGGTTTTTTTCCGACCCCGCTGCATGAGCTGAAAAACCTGTCTACCGCCCTTGGCGGGCCGCGCCTGTTTATCAAACGCGACGACCTGACAGGGCTGGCACTTGGCGGCAACAAAACCCGCAAACTTGAATATCTCGTCGGCGCGGCTGTTGCCAAAGGAGCCGACACACTTATAACAGCCGGAGCCATTCAATCGAATCACTGTCGCCAGACAGCTGCGGCCGCGGCAAAAATGGGCATGGCCTGTCATCTCGTTCTGGGCGGGTCAGCACCATCGACCGCCAACGGCAATCTACTGCTCGACAGACTGCTCGACGCGACGATTCACTGGGCCGGTGAGCACCGCAAGGGCGAAGATATTCCGCGCATCGCCGAAGAATTGCGCGCGGCCGGCCAGCGGCCGTTCATCGTGCCCTACGGCGGCTCGAACGAAATCGGCGCCCTCGGTTTTGTAGAGGGTTTGCGCGAGCTGCACGAGCAGGCTGGGGCAATGCATACAGACTTCGACCACATCGTATTTGCATCGAGCTCAGGCGGGACGCACGCCGGTCTGATGATAGGCCGCGAGCTGCTCAAAATGCCATGCCGGCTCACCGGTATCGCCATCGACAAGGTCGGAAGCGCCGACAAATCTTTCAGGCAGCAGATAATCGAGCTGGCGAATTCCGCAGGGCAGATGCTGCGGCTCGACCATCATTTCAGCGAAGCCGATCTGAATCTGAACGAAGACTTTACCGGCGCCGGTTACGCCGTTATCGGCGAAGCCGAACGAGAGGCCATCAGTCTTTGTGCCCGGCACGAAGGTATTCTCGTTGACCCGGTCTACACCGGCCGCGCTTTTGCCGGCATGATCGGCCTGATCCGCAACGGCAGCTTCAAAAAGCACGAAAAGGTGCTTTTCTGGCATACCGGTGGTTCACCGGCGCTGTTTGCTTATGCCGATGCCCTGCAAACAAAATAGAGCGACCAACAGCCTGCCAGATTAAGATTAAAAGCCTCTGGTTGCCTTTACTTAAAAAAATTGTATTTTTGCCACACAGTGATCAATAAACGATGAATTTTTCATATTTTCCTGACGGGTTGAACCATTTTCTCTGTGGCCTGCTGTTTTTGGGGATTTTCTTCAGACTCAGATGCCGCCGTGAAGATTTTACGCCGCTGCTGGTGCTGGGTCTGCTGGCCGGCAGTTCGGCGCTGTTCTTTTTGCCCGCAAAGCTGCCGCTTTTATCGAAAGCGGGAAACTATTATTACCAGTTTCTGCATTATCCCATCTCAGACTGGGACATTCTGCTGCTCGGCGGCCGCTGGCACCGGTTTTTTCTAACCCATTCGGTTTTCATACCCCTGTTTTTGAGCCCGGCAGCGCGCAACCGGCGCGCCGCTCTGTTTCTTCTCGGCCTGACTCTTGGCATCGCCAGCCACCTCGCCTGGGATGCCTGCGCAAGCCCCAATCCGCTGATCGTATTTTACCCGCACTACCTCTTCATGCGCAGC
>DAOQWI010000101.1:0-12293 GCA_035342015.1 Candidatus Ozemibacteraceae bacterium
ACATCCTGTGCAAAACAAGCTTACGAAAAAGCAATCCCGACTTCTCCCCGTGCCTACTATTACAAACGATTCTGCTTTTGATTTGCAGCTATCAATAACTAACCACGCCAGAAAATTTTGCCCGTCAGCTAAAGTGAAAAAATTCACAACGATTCTGTATGTAATTATATATGAAAGTGAAAAAAATCACAACAATTATCTGGCTTTAATTTTTATGCAGCGAAAACCATGCTTATGGTAGAATTTGACGTAGATCGGGTAGAGCGGATGGAGGAGTCACTTTGAAGAACCGAATAGCTAAAAGCCTGGGCAGTCTTGCCCTGCTGGTTATACTTCTTGCTCTGCTGGCTTTTTCCCGGCCGCTTCTGGCGGTACAGTGCCAGGCTGGGCCATATCTGGTCAATGTCGAAGTTCGCAATTCGATTTATCTGATGGTCCCGCACGCACTGGTAAAGTGCAGTCTGTCGGGGCATAACATCAGGGTTTCTGCAAGTGCGCCCGGTTATGTGCCTCAGATTAAAGAGATTCGCACGATGCCTGGCACCAGTTCTTATTTTGCCACTATTCGTCTTGCCGACCACGAAAAGCGCATCGATATTCTCGATTACAACTATAAGCCGATTGTTTCTGCCTATGTAGACCGGTTTCAGGGTGGCACGCCTGCGCATCTTTACGCCATAAACCTCATGTTGCCGGTCAAAACCTGGCCGCACCCGAATGCCGGCAACGTCAAGGTTAATCAGCCTGGTTACGGCTGGCCCATTCAGCTTTCGTGTGATATCAGCCTGCTCGAAGATTTTTACCGGGTGCGCCTGCTGATCGACCGGGCAGTTCTCGACGACCCGAAAGACCACCTGCTGGTCTACGTGAATACGGCCGAAGACGCTGCCATGAAGCAGCGTTTCAATGAACTGCACCGCGACAGCGATCTGTGATCTGAAACAAATCTTTGCGACCTAGTCCTCTGTCACACAAGAATTAGAGGGTTCTTCGTCATTCCCGCGTTTATGCCCCAGAGGGTACAGGCGGGAATCTAATTTTAAACAGCACAGATCCCTGCCTTCGCAGGGATGACGTAATGAGCGCCTATTCTTAAACTCATATATGACAAAGGACTAGGGTTTTGTTCGTCGTGAATTGCTGTTTACGGCAGATGCACAGCCGAAATTTTGCCTGTGCCGTTCGTGGCGCTCGTCAATAAATACTTAAACTCGATTCACCCAGGCCCGAAGCTTTGCGGTCGGTTTTTTGTACTTAACGCTGAGGCTGTGAGTAAGTTTGACACCTGCGCGACCAGCCAGCGAGCCAGCGTTTTTCATTGCGTTCAGGCGGGCTGTTGGCAACACGCCGTGTTAAAACTCTGACCGCCGCACGCGAGAATTCTTCAAGGGGGCTGCCGTTGCCCATTTCCTGCAGAACCTGCAGCAGGCCCCAGCCATGCCCGTTGTATTTTTCGGCGGCTGAGGTGCCTTCGCCTTTGAAGTTCACGTAGTCCATCAGCGCGTAAAACCCGTCTGGCTGCTCAGCTAACCGGTAAAAATTTGTAATTATCAGCCTGCGGTCAGTGCCTGAGCTGTGAGAAAGCATTTGTGGCAGAGCTTTTTCGAGTCTGAGGGCAGCAAAGCGCACCTGATGATTTATTGTCTGGGCGAGAAAACGACGCAGCTCAGTCATCAATGGCCCTGAGAATGCCCGCATAAAAGTCTTGCGGTCAGACCAGGGGCACCCGTTTGCTCTGGCGAGAAAACCCGGCAGTTTGACACCCTGCTGGCTGATGAAGCGCAGCAGTTCCGGAAATGTTTCGACAAATGGGCCGGTTTTTCCGGCCGGGTACCAGATAAAATGGCCGATTCCGAGGGATGCGAAGTCTTCGCCCTCGTTCCAGGCGGTCAGGCCTTCATATTTTCCGCCCGATTCGTTCTGCCAGATCAATCTGCCGATTCTCGCCGCCTGCTGGTCTGAAAGCCGAATTGGCTGCCTGTAATAATCATCGATATGCTGGACTATGATTGCTGTCTGTTGCGTCTGTCGCCCGTTCTGCTCTGCTACAGCCGCCTGCAGGCAGTTGCCGAAAAGCATGAGAATGAGAATATAAATTGTTAATACGGGTGCTTTTTTCATGATTTGCCCAGCTTAACTGCAAATACTGCAGATACGCAACAAGATGCTTTCGCGATAGCCCGTCTGATTTGTTTGTGTTATATTGAATTCAGCCCTCCTGAAATAGCGGGCAAAATATAGAGATTCAAGACCTTTTTGTTGAAACGGCTTCATTTTGAAGCCGTTTTTCCTTTGCTCCGGGTGCGCTTATCTGCGCAGTCTAAAAATGCAGAAACTATGTTATAATCAACTCATGAAACGCATTCTGCTGGTAATTTTTTTAATTCTCGGCCTTTGCCAGGGTTTCTGGCACGCTGACGGTGAAATGTTTCTCTGCCGCCTCGGCGTGGGCGAACTTACCATTGGCGAGGCTTCACACGAAGGAGCGATTCTTGGCGCCCCTCGAACCAGCAGAGATATTTCGGTCTTTCTCGCGGGTAACCGGCAGCAGTTCAATTTTATTGCCAGCCAGGAAATCGACCCGCTGCCTGCCCCTCCGGTTGCCTGGTATGCTTCGGCCCCAGGCCAGAACCGTCGCTCTGACCAGGCACGTCACCCCGATGAATGGGGCCTGACGGTTTTATGCCTGCCGCGCAGCGACGGCTGACTTTTCTTTTCCGGTCACAGTCACAACTTTTCCCTCTTTTACTGACTGCCCTGTCTATGGGCGGTCGCGACTGTAATCTGAAAGGAAACCATCTATGGATAATCATAAAAACGACCTCAATCAGTTCGATAATGGCGAATCTCCGGCTGATCTCTTCAAAAAGATCGTTATTACCACCGTTGTTACCTGCGTGGTCGGCTGGCTGGTCATGTATTTCGGTCTGATTTAGACCCAATCTGCTTTTTGCGCCCGGCGGGTGGGCTGAATTTTGCAGCTCGCCCGCCATTAACCGCATGAATCAAAGTAAAAGGAAACTGCATGCTTTTTAAACTCGAACTCGGATATTTTGAAATTGCCGCCATGATCGGTGCCGGCCTCTATCTTCTAACGACCGCTGCTGACTGGCTGGTAAGCGGTGCCTCTAATCTGGCTAAACGCCTGGGGGTTTCGTCTCTGGTAATCGGTCTCACGGTTGTCGCTTTCGGCACCTCGATGCCGGAATTCGTCGTCAGCGTCGATGCCAGCCTGAACAACAACCCCGGTATCGCGGTCGGTAACGTCGTCGGTTCGAATATTTTCAATATCGCTCTGATACTCGGTATTGCTGCACTGATCCAGCCGATTTCATGCAGCCGGTCGGTTATCAGACGTGATGTGCCGGTGATGATCGGCGTGGCCGGCATGATGTGGTACATGTCACTCGACCGCATGATCTCCCGCCCCGAAGCGGCTCTTCTGTTCTCTCTGTTGATTGTTTACACGGTTTACAGTTATTACAAGGCGAGGACTGAGCCTTCTGCCGAAGAAAGCAGCGAAGGCGACGAGCCTACTACGCTGTTTGCAGAGCTGCGGCTGATTTTTTTCGGCCTTGTGGCGATGATTGCCGGCTCAAAGCTGCTGCTGCATGGTTCGGTAGCCATAGCCAGGGTTGCCGGTATCTCTGACGAAGTGATCGGCCTGACCCTGATTGCGGCCGGAACTTCGCTGCCAGAAATGGCAACTTCGGTCGTGGCAGCTATGCGTGGCAAGTCGGATATTGCCATTGGCAATGTCGTCGGCTCGAATATCTTCAATATCCTCGGCATTCTTGGCCTTGCAGGTATGGTTCTGCCGCTTCAGGTTTCTGAGCATATGGGTAACATTGACTGCCCGGTAATGTTCATCGTCTGCCTGGGCTGCCTGCCGATCATGCGCACCGGTCTGAAAATTACCAGACTCGAGGGAATAATCCTTCTGGCTTCCTACGCGGTTTATACCTGGGTGCTTTTTCAGACTCCAGTTTGAGCCAGTTTTACTGAAGAGCGGCGATAATCTGTCTGAGTTCTGAAACAGGTTCGAGAATGGTATCGGGGGAAAGCGCGGCCGTGTCGCTGCTGATTTCTCCCATGCGCTTCAGGCAATCGATCATGGTGCTCTGACTGAGCTTTTTTCTGAAAGACTCGGTCTGCTCAGGAATCGCCAGCCCAAGCGCAGAAGGGGTTTCGACGACGCGTTTTTCCATCAGCATGTCGATAATTTCTTTCTGCGCCGGCAATGCTATTTTGCCCTGTTTTGCGGCGAAGAAAAATCGCAGAGAGGTGCCGGCAAGCTCTGAAGTGTCTATGCCTTCAGGCATTTCAGTTGCGTGCAGGCTTTGGGTAAGGCTTGTGTGTAAAAGAGTCAGCAGCAGTGGCCCATTGTAAAAGGCTCGCAGAACTGTAAAGCCTTTCAGCGGTGAAATCGCGCCTGATTCGATCTGCCGGGCGAATTCGCCAGTCATGGTTACAAGCTGCCTGCTGGTTTCGTCGGTGACAGAAAAGCGCTCAGAGAGGCTTTCGCCCTGCCAGCGCAGGCATTCGGCCATGCCCCATCTGAAAGTCTGCAACCCGCGAATCGCGACAAAACCGGTTAATACAATCACAGCCAGTATCAGAAGCAGTCCGATTTTTATAAAACCGGCGTGGTTGAGCGCTTTTTTTTCAGACATTTTTTTGCCTCGCAGGCGAAAATAATTGCAACAGGCAGGTTCGAGTTTAACATATCTGCCCTGACATGAAAAAGTATTCACAGATATTGCCAGGGCAATCGCATTAACCCACTGGATTCGATTTCTAAGGCCGAAATAACTCATGTGAATTTTTTCACTCCAACATCTGTGTCCGGAAGGAGTAAAGATGGGCATCTTGTCTGGATAAGGGACACTGGCATTTAAGTGCGATTGTTTGCAGAAATTCAGCATTGCAGAAATTTTCTGCCGGCCGAAAATTGTTTTGAGATTGTCGGTGGCTTTGTTTATACTCAGGGCATGTCTGTTTCTGCAAAGTCTGTCGACAGCACAGGATACTCGATCACGAGAGCTGTGCTCTATGTTTGTCTGATTATCTTTCCATTCATTATTCTTTATATTGAAATGGAAAGGTTTTTTGCGCTCGAAATTGCCGACCGGCGCAGCGAAATTTTTGACAAGGCCGGCAGACAGCTTCTCAGATTCAGCGAATATACAGATGATGCAAGGTTTTTCCATCTGCTGCTGCAGAAAAGCTTTGCGGCAGAAGCGACTCGGAAAAACACGCAAACCTGGCTTGCCGGGCGGTCACAGATGCTTAAAAAGCTTTTTCCCGAGACCTTTACGTTCATTTCTGGGATAAAAGCGGCAATCTGATGACCTCGGTTTCTGATGACACGCGCTTCAGCTTTCTTTCAAAAAAACTGAACGCTCTTCTCGGTAATATCAGACAGGAAACCATCGCCGGCAAGCATAGCGAAGATGGCTTTAACGAAAAATTTGCCGGTGAAATGCGCCTGCTTCGGCAATTTCTGGGTCCGTTTGCCACCCCGGATGTTCTGGCCAAACCTTTTCTCAACGATGCTTCTGCTGGTTGCTTTCAGCTGCATGCCAGAGGTGACAGGGTTCTTGGCTGGTATTCAACCTGTGATGATTTTTCGGTTCTTGTGTATATTTCGGATAAGATCAGAGGCCGACTGAGTGGCCCTGCTTTTCTGCAGAAGCAGTTGAAGGGCAGAATCCCGGGTGTCGATTTTATTCTCATCGATGAACAGCAGCAGAAGCTTATTCCGCCTCAGGCTGTGCCGCTGAGCAGTCGGGTTTTTCTGAATTTTGGCAAATTTCGCCGGCTGGTGCCGGCAGAGCAACTTGAGTTTGACGGTGATTATTTTAACTATCAGAAGCTCAATCAGAGATGGTGGGCTGCGGCGGTAATGCGGCGCGATCTTTTCGCAAGTGTTTCAGCAACGACCGGCCGCTTCATGGCCAGGATTTTTGTCTGCTTTGCGCTGGTTACATTCATTCTCTACTGCTATTTTATGGTGCATGCGAACCCGCTGCATTCGGTAAAATCGCGGCTTGTAGCCATTTTTGCCTACATTATTTTCATTCCGGCTCTGGTTTTTACAGTCGTCAGCTTCGACTACCTGAAACAGAAAGAAAAGCAGGTTGTGACTGAAAAGGCAGTCGAGGCTTTTCAGTATCTGACTTCTATCGATAATCAGTTCAGAGGCTTTTTGCACGCAAAAGCCCGCGAACTGAACCAGACTTTCGCCGGCCTTTTCCCTGGCGGAGCCGAGAGCTTTGATGAGGTCTTTCTTGCGTCGGCTGCGGCTTCTGTAAATGCCAGATTCAACCCTGATACCTTCGCTTTTTCTGATGCGTCCGGCAAAGACCTTCTCAAAGCCGCTTATGCAAAGACAATCAAAGACGATTTTCTCAGAAAAACCGGGGCCCGGGAACTGCTGACCTATCTCAACTGCAGTGCCGCAGACCAGTACAATCCTGACGATGGTATCGCAAATGGCTTTGCGCTGAGTTTTTCAGAGAACCATCAGAAACTGATGCGGTTCACCCTGGCGAATACAACCTATCTGTCGTATCTGAACACATTGAGAAAGTCGGAAACAGGCGAATATACCAATTTGATACAATTGTTCTGGCCTGAAACGCAGATGCATTACGAATATCTGAACGGCGCGATTGCCGCTTCGACCGCAGCAAAACAAAAGCAGTTCTTTTTCGCGATGCCGGATATGGGAAAATCTTTTCCTGAGTCCGAGAATTTTCCAGGGTTACTGGCATTTTTTGACAAGGTTTTGCAGTATGGCCCGTCGCAACAGAAACTCACCGGTCAGGATGGCAGAACCTATCTGATATTCGGTCAGGGCGGCACCAACGTTAATTCAGCCCTCATGGCGGTTGTTGTCGATAGCGAAACCCTGAATCACGAGATCGGGCGCTTCAGAAATAATCTCTGGATCATGGCTGGCCTGAGTCTGTTGATGACGCTAAGTCTTTTTCAGATTCTCGGTTATTACCTGATTCTGCCGATAAATGCCCTGGCCGACGGTGTTGAAATGGTTAAACAGAGAAACTATTCATACCGCATCGATATGCCGTTCGACAACGAGTTTGGGCAACTGGGCAAATCTATCGATCGCTCTCTCGAAAATCTGCAGGAACTCGAAATTGCCAGAACCGTTCAGGAAAGCCTGCTTCCGCAGCAGTCTCTTGCTTTCGGTCCATTCTCTATTGCTGCCAGAACCCGCATAATGACAACGCTTGGCGGTGATTACTTCGACTTTGTCGTCGATGCCGAAAACAATCTGACGGTTCTGATGGCTGATGTGGCCGGGCATGGCGTACAGGCCGGTCTGTTGATGGCCATGGCCAAGAGTGTTCTGCTGCTGAACAATTCAGCCAGGCTCGAACCGGAAAAACTTATGGAAGGCCTGAACCGGACTTTCTGCACGCTGAGAAAAGCCGAAATCAGTACCATGATGACCGGGCAGGTCGTTCATATAAGTTGCGGGCATGAAATAAGCTTTTTCAATGCCGGGCATTGCCCGCCCTTGATTATATCTGATGGCGGCAGAACCGTGAAATTGCTCGAATGTCATTCCCTGCCATACGGCTTTTCGGCGAAACGAAAGTTTTCTGGTATGCCTGTTGATATGCAGCCTGGCGAGACCATGCTTCTCTATTCTGATGGGATTCTTGAGTGCGTCAATGCCAGCCGCGAAGTGCTCGGCATTGATGGCTTCAAAAGTGCTGCCATGAAGTCATGGAACGAGAACCCTGAAGTTTTTCTTGAAAACCTTTTCGGAGCGTTCGACAGCTGGGCTTCTTCGCAGCAGGATGACATCAGCTTTGTTCTTATCAGACACGGAAAAAGCTCATGAATAAAACTCACAAATCATCATATCGCTTCATCAGCTCGATGATTTTTATCGGGTTTCTGATGCCGGTCATGGCTTTCTGGCTGATAAACGCGTTTTTTGCCGAACAGAATGCGGAGGCCGAGCTGCAGGCATTCGGAAATCTCGCAGACAGTGCGGCTCAACAGCTTGAGTCACGTTCTGACAATTCTGAATTCTGGTGTCACGAGCTGAACCGGCATTTTGCCTCGGCAGAAACTGTCGATAAATTTGTCAGCAGTCTGAAAATGCTTGCTGAAAAACATCATGAAAACATTCGCTGGGTTATCTGGAATGCTGACAGTGAGGTTGTTGCCAAAAAAGTCGACAGCCAACATTCTGATAAAAACTGGCCCAGAGTTGGAAAAATTCTTAAAGAGGCATCAAGGGTCTGGTTTTCTGATTTAGACAAATCTGACGACAGCTTTGTTCGTTCGGTTCTCGGTGAACATCTGCAGACAAAAACCTTTGGCCGGGCAACTTTCAGAAACAATCCGTCTCTGAACCGTCTTTCATTTTTTCGCCCGGCTGGCAGTTTCTGGGCCGACTTCAAAGAAAAATCGGGGGCGATTGTTCTTTTTCCGCCGGGAATAGAAAAGAAAAACCACGGAATAAAAGAATTTCTCAAAGAGTTTAATCTGGGCGGAAGCCGTATTGCTCTTGGCAAAGATGGTTTTTTCTTTTCGAATATGCCCGAGCAGACGCCTGATAAACTTTTGCAGCTCAAAAAAACTTTTGCTGCTGTGGCTCCAGAAGTTCACAAAAATATTACCGGGATTCATACCGGCAGATTTGTCGGCAAAGACCTGTTTTTCTGCCTTTTCAAAATACCCGGTAAAAATGCTGCTGGCCGTAGCACTCTTCTTTTTGCAGTGGTTCTGGCTTTTTTCTGGGCTCTTGTCTTTAACCGTATTCTGCATGAAAACCTGCATGCATGTATCAGTATCAGATATGTCGTAATTGCCATCATCACCTGTTCGAATGTTTTTCCGCTGCTTATAATGGGTATTCTCGGGCAACAGTATATCGAACAGAAGCGCCAGATTCTAATTGAAGAGCGCCGCAGCGAAGCCGTGAAGTTTTTGCGGCAGATCGAGGGTGAATTCATTGCCGCGACCCATAAAATCAAGAATTTTGCCATTCAGCAGATAGATCAACTGGGTGAAACACTTCGCCATGAGACCCTGTCGCTTGAAAATACCCTTGATTTCAGAAAGAGCATGGCCAGGGTCGAAGGTAAGTTTATGATTGTTGCGAGCACCACATACCCTTCTATCAGTGATGTCGTGTTCATGGGTAAAGACAAAGCTTTTTCCATCGAAGCTCTTGTTCCATCAAGTGAATCGTCACTTGAATTCATCGAAACGGCAGATAAAAGTAAACTCGACCGGGTTAAGCTCAATCAGACCATGTGCAAGTGCGGGTCAGCTTTTATTGCTTTTTATAATGGCAGCAGCCTCGCAGAGCAGGTGCTTACCGAAGTTGAACTCATTATCGAGGCCATTTTCCAGACGAAACTGCATGCGACTTTTCATAAGTTTCTCAGGCTTCTCGAAAATGTTGAGCACATCGGCATGGGAACGGAAAAACACCCGACCTTTATGCATTTTCTCTCCTTCAATCCTGAGAATCTGGCTGATTACCTGTTTATGTTTCATTTCAATCAGGGTGTTCATGCCAGGAGTTATATGACCAGCATGCATTCTCTTTTTCAGAGAAATATTCATGGCATCAAGGTTGTTTATTCTCAAGGACAGAACCTCAAGAATCTCGAAATAGCGCCATTTACCGAAAGACTGAAATTAAGGGAACTGTTTGCCAGGTTAACCTCATTTCCTCAACCGCAGGCTGAACTGATTGAACTCGATGGGCAGACCTGGGTATCTGCAGGGTTTGTCAGCAATGTCATTGGCGATAACAGTTTGATTGCGCTGTCTCCTGTCGATGAAATTGAAAAACTTCTCAGTATTGAAAAGCGACAGCTTTTCGGCATCATGCTGATAAACATCCTTCTCGTAGCCGGGATCACGCTGATTTTTGTGCAGACACTCATCAGACCGGTCAATCTGCTTCAGACCGGCACAGAAGCGATCAGAAGCCGCAACTTCGCTTTCAGAATTCCGTGGTCTGGCAAAGATGAATTCGGTAGAATGGCCCGCGTATTCAACAGCGCTCTCGCCGATCTTCAGGAAATGAGTCTGGCCCGCGATGTTCAGCAGCAGCTTTTTCCGAAGCAGCAGGTCGAAACCGGCCATTATGATCTTTTTTGTAAAACCCTCACCATGGCTGATCTTGGTGGCGATTATCTCGACACTTTTCAGCTCAACGATGAAAAATTCGTGATGGTGCTTGGCGATGTCGCCGGGCATGGGGTCGGCGCCGCCATGATTATGGCGATGGCCAAGTCTGCGATGCTCAATTCCACCGAGCTTCTCGAAAGGCCGGCCGAGCTTCTCAACCGTCTGCATGATCTGATTTATCGCACCAAAAGTAAAAAGCAGAAAAAAATCATGACCTTTCAGTATGTCATGGTCGACAGCCTTGAACACAAGGTCATTTTCTCGAACGCCGGCGGCTGTAACCCTTATATAGTAAGGGCGAAAAGCAGAGCCATTGAAGAGCTTGCGGTTCCCGGTGCCGCTCTGGGCTCATTCAAAAATGCAAAGTTCAATCAGTGCGAGGTAAATCTTGAACCCGGCGACTCGATCGTTCTTTATACCGACGGTCTGGTTGAATCGCGAAATGATCAGGGCGAAGAACTTGGCTATGATAAATTTAAAAACATGCTGTTAGAAAGCCATTGCGCCGACAGCCAGCAGTTCTATGAACGCATAATGGCGGCCAACCGCCTGTGGCGCCAGAATCAGCCACCGCAGGATGACTACAGCCTCATGATTCTCAGCCGCCGCCCTGCCTGATGCCCTGAGACAACTGCCGGCGATTATTTTTATTATTCCGTTGGCAAAACCTGTGCGAAAGCATTAGGCTGATTCTGGTCAAATCCATATCTAAAGGCTATGACAATTATGAAAAGAAACGCTTTTCTTTATTTGACTACCTTCATGTGCGGTGCGTCGATAATGGGCGTCGAGATCGCTTCGAGCCGCTTTATGGCACCGTATTTCGGTTCGTCGATGATCACCTGGACAATCATCATCGGCGTCATTCTCGTCGCCATCAGCCTTGGCAATTTCATTGGCGGCCGCATGGCCGATCACCAGAACCCCGAGAGCCGTCTTTACCAGCTGATTCTCTGGGCTTCAATCTGGGTGGCCCTGATTCCGGTCGTTGGCAAGCATATTATCGTGGCGATTTCGGGTGCCGCTATCGTTCTTTTTCCGGAAAATCCGATCCTGGTCGGCAGTTTTCTCGCCTGTGCCGTGCTGTTTGCGGTGCCATGCGTCATTCTCGGCGCCACTTCGCCATGCATGATCAAGGTGGCAACCCGCAACCTCGATAATAACGGCCAGATTGCCGGCGAAATCTATGCTCTCTCGACGCTTGGCAGCATTTTCGGCACGTTTCTGCCGACTTTTTTGACGATTCCGACCCTTGGCACCAATCGCACCTTCTTTCTCTTCGCCGGCGTTCTGGCGCTGCTGGCTGTGTTAAATGCACTGCGCAGCCGTCTTGGTGGCGCGAAGCCCGGGGTTGCTCTGCTTCTTATTGTGATTCTGGCAGTGACGCCTTCTTCGCCGTCGTTCGCCTTCTGGGAAAAGCCCCTGTGCGAAGCCGAGTCGATCTATAATTATCTGCTGATCAACCGCAAAGATGATGTGACCACCCTGTCAACGCACGTTTTTCTCGGTGTGCAGTCGATGTATGCACCTGACATGGGCCTCACCGATCTCTGTTATGACCTGGCGCTGCTGTCGCACTACTTTCTCAAGCCGGCCGAAAAGCCTGAGAAAGTGCCGGTTCTGGTGCTTGGTTTTGCCACCGGCACCTTTGCCAAGCTCTGCCGCAAATACTTTCCTGACAGTCAGATCGACGGCGTCGAAATCGACCCCGGTATCGTCGAGGCCGGCCGCAAATACTTTGCGTTGACCGATGACGATGCCAGAGTATTCGTCGATGATGGCCGGGCCTTTCTGACGAAGACCGACAAAAAATACCGCATTATCTTTCTCGACGCCTTTCAGGACGTAACCTACCCGTTTCACATGGCTACCAGAGAGTTCTTTCAGCAGCTGATGCGCAATCTCTCCGACGACGGGGTTCTGGTTATCAACGTCAACATGCGGTCGCAGATAAAACCAGATCTAGTCAGCTATCTGACCGGTACTCTGCAGGGTCTGTTTCCGAAGGTGATGCTCTGCACGCACCCCGATTACTATAACCGCGTGTTTTTCGTTTCACGCGACGGGCAGATTTTTGACAATTTCAAAGCCAATTTCGATGC
>DAOQWI010000102.1:0-12254 GCA_035342015.1 Candidatus Ozemibacteraceae bacterium
CTGATGAACATGAGCAACCTGAAACTCCAGGCTGAATACCGCCCGAGAGACAGCAAGCACTATTTCAGACTCGCCGGCGACCTGCTGAACGAAATGGACGACGTCGTTTCCAACGACCTGGCCAAACTTAGAAACAACGGAACCGTAGCTAACTACAATGCCGCCGTTGCCGCCAATACCGCTGGTACTAACAGTGGTTATGACCGCTGGAACAATTTCAACACTGCTGATGCCAAGGCCACCGTTCTGACCTTCGAATATCGCTATCAGCTTGCTGAAAACACCAGAATCAGAGTTGGTTTCACCAGCTTCGATTTCCAGGATAACGCTCACAAGGCGAATTACACTGCCGCCGGTGCTCCGGCTGCCGGCACTGCCGCAATCTCTGCTGGCCGTGGCGCCTGTGTTTCTGACTACGACTACAACATGTTCTGGGCTGAAATTTTCAGCAAGTTCTGATTGTAGCCACCGATGCTGATTCACAGATCAGCTGAGGAAAAGCAATTAACCCGTCGGGCATAAGCCCGGCGGGTTTTTTAATTTCCGGCCACGGATTAACACGGATATCCGCGGTTTTGCAAAGTTATACAACTCAGTTCAGTTGCGTATTGACATTATTCCTGGTGGGACTTATGCTTGCAGATGTAACCACGAATTGTACCGACTTCTGAGGAGGAAACCGATCGAATGAAACTTAGAATTCTTGCCGTTATGGCTCTTTTTGCCCTTTGTTCAGTTGCCGGGTTTGCCGGCGCAATGCTGCCACTGGTACCGGGCGATGCCTATCTGGTGGTAAATTTTGACTTTGCCGCTCTGGCAAATCAGCCCGAAATCAAGGCTCTGGTCGAAACCCAGCTCAACAATCAGAACGACAATTATGCTGACTTCTACAAACGCGCCGGCATCGAACCGGCCCGTGACATCAAGAACGTCACCATCTTCGTCGACGGCAAAGAACGCTCAGGCGTCATCGTCAATGGCAGTTTCGATACCGCTAAAATCTCTGAGCTGGTTCAGAAAGACACCGAACTGGCCGGCAAATTTGCCATCGCTACCATCGAAGGCATGCAGGCTGTTAAGAACACCGCCAACGAAAACGCCAACATGATGTTCGTTAACCAGAACACTGTAGCTTTTGGCACAGAAGAAGTTCTCAAAGAAGTTGCCACTCTCAACGCCGGCAAAGGCAGCGATATCAGCAAAAATAAAGATTTCACCGGCATGATGGAAAAGGTTGACGCCACTTCTCAGGTCTGGGGTGCTATTGTAACCGCTCCGAACTGGCAGAGCCGCATCAATGTGCCGGTTACCGGCCTTGAAAACATGAAGACCGCTTTCTTCAGCCTCGACTATGATAAAGAATTCACCATGGTTTTCACCGCTCTGATCGGCGACAACAAAGAACTGCCCAAGTTCACCGCCGCCATGCAGAATCTGCTCGATGCTTTCAAAGGCTGGGTTGCTTCTGTTCCTGAAATGGCCGAGATTCTCAAAGACGCTCAGGTCCAGGACAACAAAGAAAACCTGGCTCGCATCGTCGTTTCGATGCCCGCCGCCGATTTCATGACCAGAATGGCAAAAATCGCCGAAAAGGCCGCCGAACCCAAAAAGTAATCTTAATTAATTGAAAATGAGCCCGGCAGTTTTTCTGCCGGGCTTTTAATTTTCGGGCTGGTTCCATTTGTGGCGGAGGATCTGCATAACGAAAACAGGTATTTTCAGCATCCGCATGAAGCGAAATGGTTCCAGCCACAGGCGGAAAAGCCATTCGATGCCGCACTGCTGCATCCAGACCGGCGCCCGTGGCAGAGTCTGTGATATGACGTCGAAACTGCCGCCGATACCGATGGCGACACCGTGGTCAAGGTAACCGCGCAGTCTGCTGATAAACCATTCCTGCCGCGGAACCCCGAGAGCGACAAAGACGATATCGGGGCTGGTCGCGGCGATTTCTTTCATTATCGCTTCTTCTTCAGCGGAATCAGCTGCAAAAAAACCGTGCCTGACGCCACAGAAATTTATTTTTCCTTGTGGGTTAAGACTCTGTACCGCCTGTTCGGCGATTCCGGGGCGACCGCCGATGCAGTAAATTTTCCAACCGCTTGTAGCAGCACGATCGCAGATCTGGCTGACCAGAGCTACGCCTGGCACGCGCCCCCGCAGAGGTTTTCCGAGAAAATCAGAGGCCCAGACAATACCGGCACCATCGGGAACCACCATTTCGGCTCGCTGCATAACCGATTTGAAGCGTTCCTCTTCTGATGCTCTGACCAGAGCAAGCGAATCGGCGGTAATTATGTGCATGAGACCGGTAGTTTTATTTTTAAGGTAATCGGCGATTCTATCGAGAACCTGGGCGGGAGTTACGGCGTCTATAGAAATGCCCAGCATTTCGATTTTGATGGGCACTGGTGCGTTTGCTTCGTTGCGTCGGGCAAAAGTACCCGTAAACCCGGCGAGTGCACTTACGAGCAGCAAAAACAGAGCAAAATACCCAAATGCCGGTGCGTCAACGGTTACCAGCAGGCCAAAGAAATTCAGACAGAGAAAAATCAGACCCGAAAACACCACGGTTTTTTCGCGCTGCAGGGTCCAGGACCATTGCCGTTCAACTCCTGTATCTGGTCGATGCAACCGGTTGCCGAAATATGACACGATGATCATTGTGCAGATGAGCGCAAACGGGAAAAATATGACCATCGAGGGAATAAACAGCCCGAAAAACATCAGTTTCTGCGAGCTCTCTGCCATAGAAACGGCTGCAAGAAGAAATCCGGCGGCAAAAAGCCCGCTGCTGCCCTGCAGAACCCTTCGGCCGGTTGCCGAGTAAAGCAGCATCAGAATTGCGGCGATCATTATTGCTGTGTTTACAGCAATCAGATATGGGGAGTGTTCTCCGGTGGAAAATACAACAAACTGTGAAAGGGAAGTCGTGGCAAGCAGAATGAATGGCATCTCATAAACCAGCGCCGAAATTTTCAGGCAGACAATTATGAGAATTGCCCATAAAGTGCTTGAAACTATTCGCAAACCTGAGCCTGTACCTGGCAGGCCTGCAAAGATAGCGGCAGAGACGATCAATACCACAATTGGCAGCAGGGTGGCATATTTTATCCGAAACCGGTCGCGCAAAAAACCCGTTATTGCCAGAAGAACTGCACCGGTTGCAACCGGCAGCATTTTGGGGGCCGCGTTGTATGAAAAGACTGCGCCGGCAAGTGCGCCGAGCAATGGAAAAGCCCCGGCGTAATGCCCCCGGCCAAGCTCAAATGGCTGGTTTTTTGTCAGCAGATAGCCAGCGAGCCACAAGGCCAGCGTCGTTAAAATTGTTGTGATAATTGGAAAAAGTTCTGACATGATTATTACATCGGCTTAAGGCAGATAACATTTGAGCTGTGGATATCTGCATACAAGATATAAAGTGGTTTTGGCAGATTAACTCAGATGAACGCTACCAACGTGTTATTGCTGCGAAGTCTGTTTTCGTGCTTGTATCCGAAGGGGAAAGGCGGTCGTCGGTATCTGCATGGTCTTTAACATGGTTTTGCCGGTCTGAGAGTGTGGTGGCAGAGATAATGGTTAAATGGGCTTTGCTGCAATTAAGATTAAAAAGATTGTTCGGGTAAAATCCCGGGGATTGCAGTTCTGGCGAAGATCTCTTTCAGACGTTGCCGGAGAGTTCCCAGTAGACGATGTAATAAAGAATTGCCGCAAAATAGGCAATCTCGACGCCAAGCAGAATCGGAAAAGCTTTTCTTTGTTTGTCCCACCAGTCCCAGAAGAAGTTCAGTCGGTCAAAAATGGCCAACAGAGCGTGTACAAGACCCCACGAAAAGGCAAAAAGCAGGGTCAGGCAGACTGGTATCAGGTAATAAAGCGTCATGGCCTGATAATATCACAGGCTTTGCCACAAGGCAACACAATGTGACCTGAGATTGCAGTTTGTGAGTTTCCGGCGGTCTGTGGTAAGATGGCCGGGGTCGGTTCTTTATCCCTGCCGCCCAGGAGGAAAAATGAAAAAACGAAGTTATCTGCTGGCCGCATTGTTAAGCATTGCTCCTTTCATTGCTGCCGGCGCCGCTGAAGTAATTTTTGCCGGAAACCGGGACGGACAGTTCGATCTTTTCAGGGCCGATCTCAAAACAGCACAGACGCAGCAGCTTACTGATACCTCTGCCGATGAAACCATGCCGGCCGTTTCGCCTGATGGCCAAAAACTGGTATTTATTTCAAACCGTGCTGGTGCTGATTCTATTTTTATGATGCCGATAGCGGGCAGCGCTTCTGAAGTCATCGATATCAGCAGTGGCATGGGTGCCTATGCCAACCCGGCTTTCTCGCCAGATGGAACAAGGATTGCAGTAAGGTATGCTCCTGATCCTCAGGAACCCTCGGCAGCCACCCGCATTGTATTGCTCGATCCGCAGACCCGTAAGCAGGAAACCATAATCGACAGCAATAAGCTCAAAACCAGCGAAAATTCTGACGCGGTTGTGGTTGTTGACCGCCCGGTGTGGGTTTCTGACAACCTCATTGCTTACCTGATCGCCGAATATTCCGACCCAGAAATGGGGCGCCTGACCAAATCGACCATTTATTTTTTCGACCTGAAAAAACAGGAGCAGACGAGAGTTGCCGGCGGCGAAAGCTATTTCAATGCCGATGGCAGCCCGATGGGTTTCAAGGCAACAATGCCGGTTATTGCAACGATAGAGTCGGGTCGAACGCTTGTTTTCACCGCGATCAGGGGCGGTACCAACCGGGAGCCGATGAAAATCGCCCTTTCGGGCGGTGAAAAGGGAATCGTTGAGCTGAGCGACCCTGATTTTTTCGGCCCTCTGCTGCTGGCAGGTGACTTCTGGGTTTATGGTTTCATGGACGAAGAGAGCAACACCGGGCTGGCCTGGCGTCTGAAAGATATGAAGAGTCCGAAAACTGTGCTTTCATTCAATGGCAGAATCATCACGCCTGCGGTTTTGCCCTGAAAGAAACGGTATTATACATCACCGCAGCCTGACTGACAGGCCTGGCCGGCGAACTGATCCGGCTCATAATAACTATGGATTATTTAACCCTGCGAAAGCATGTTGCCTGGCTGGCAAAGGCCCTTGAAGACCGCCCGGTGATAATCAGAGGTATTGACCTGCCCGGCCGCAGCTTTTCGCTGCGCCTGAAGCGCCGTGAAGGGCCTTCCGAACTTGTGTTCTGTCTCGATGCTCCGGCTCAAAGCCTCTGGCTGGCTGAAAACAGTTGTGAAATCGAACGTGCCTCTTCGCTTGTGCGCACCATAAACCGCCTGCTGATCAATGGTCGCCTGACCAGGGTTTCTCTGGCCGGCAGCGAGGCTGAAGGTCGATTTGACCGGGTGGTGAAACTGCAGGTAACCGTAATTGACAGCTTTTTCGGTAATCGCAGCGACTTTTTTATTCTGGCCGAATTCACCGGTAGGATTGCCGATATTTTCATCTGCGATTCCGACCTGAAAATTCTCGATCGTCTTTCGCGCAGCTCAAACAATATGATCGGTGCGACCTACAGCCTTCCAGATGCTTCGCCATCCGCTGATCCCGTTAGTGTGAGTGATGAAGAACTAAATAAAATTTTTGCCGGCCCTCCAGAATCCTGGAAAACCCGGCTCGGAATTTTTTCACCGCAGCTCGAAGCCGAGCTCATTTTCAGGTCGGGGAAAGGCGCTTCGCCGCCTGAGCGGGCCGCGATGTTTCGCGAGCTTGTGAGTGAAGCTGCCTCAGAGCAGCAGCTGTCAGTATATCTTAAAAATGGTCGTTGCCGGGCTGTTTCCTGTTTCAGGCTGGGGCACCTTTCAGAACAGCCTGATCTTGGCTTTGCATCGGTTAATGCCGCCCTGAATTGGCTTGAACAGTCTCAATCAGCCCCCGGAAGATTGAAAGAGACCATAAAACAGGTTGTCGCCCGTTTTCAGCGCGATCTGCGTCAAAAACAGGACCTGCTGGAAGAGCAGCAGCGGTTGCATGTGAAGTTTTCCGGTGCTGATCATCTGCAGAATCTGGGCAATCTGCTGGTGGCAAATATTTATCGTATCCGCCCCGGTTCGAAGAGTGTTGAACTCGAAGACTGGCAGACCGGAAAATCTGTAATGATAGAGCTCGACCCGACCCGAACCCCGGCTGCCAATGCCACTCGCTATTTTTCTCTTTACAAAAAGGCCCGGCGTGGCCTGGCCGAGGTTGAAAAGCGCATTCAGACAATTCGGGCCGAAATGGCGTGGCTGCATGAGCAGATCTGGCTGGCCGAAAACGCCAGCAATGAAGCAGATCTGCCGTGTGAAGAAAAAAAATCCCGCGCCCGGCGCGGCTCAGGTCAGGCAAAAGAACCGATTGCGGGTCGAAAGGGCCGGGCGGCACTGGTTAAACCTGATTTCGAAATTGACGGTTGCCGTTATTATGTTGGTCGAAATGCCCGTCAGAACGATGTACTGACCTTTCAGGTTGCCCGGCGGGGTGACTGGTGGTTTCATGCCAATGATGTGCCGGGAGCGCATGTGATTCTCAAAAAGGCCGAAGGCAGTGTGAGCGAAGTCGACCTCTGGAGGGGTGCGGTTCTTGCAGCCTGGTTCAGTTTTGCGCGCAACAGCAGTAAGGTTGCGGTCGATGCGACCGAGGCGGCTAATGTTAAAAGAATTCCGGGGGGTATGCCGGGGCGGGTTTCATTTACCGGTCAGCACACCATTCTTGTTAACCCGGCCGATTGTGAAAAATTCGGCTTAAATCTGTTTAAAGATCAGAAAACTTGATGCCGGCAAACTCGGCGTGAAGCTTTTCCTGTAGGGCTCTGAGGCGCAGACATACCTTGCAGGTGGTTGATCGGCTGCAGGCGTCATCAGAATCCGAGCAGACATTGAGATGACATGATCTTGCGTCAAAAATTTTAAGAACGTCGAGAAGCGACAGTTTTTCCGGGTCTTGAATAAGGTAGATGCCGCCCTGTTTTCCGCGGGCAGCGCCGACGATCTTTGACTCGACCAGCTGATGAGAAATTTTTCGCAGAAAACGATAGGGTATTTCGGCCTTCTCACTGATTTCAGTTGTGGCAACCGGGCCCTGCCCAAAGCGTTGTGCCAGGTAAACTACCGTTCTTATTGCGTAATCAGCTTCTCGGGTAATCATTTTATAACTTCCAGATTTTAAGTAATGATATAAAATAAGTAGCAAATCGTGCGCCGTAAGTCAACAACCTTGTTCATTTGACAGGGAGCGGGTGGTGCATTAGAATAAGCCTTTGCAACTGGAGGTACAAGTGCCAAAAAAGAACCCTGCAAAATCAATTGATGTTAAAGCTGGCCTGGTCGAATATCTGCGTGAGATTTCGCTCGATGAAGAGCGGCTTCTGGCAAATCTGGCATTTGAACCTGTTGTGATCGGTCGACAGTTGCTCGAAAACCATTTTACGGTCAGTGACTTTCAGGGCGCTGAACCAAACCGGGTTTTGCTGGCAACCATGCTCGAAATCATCGAAGACCAGGAAACCCTGAATCTGCCTAATCTGATCGCAAGGCTGACTAACCAGCGACAGGGCAAGAAGACCCGACTTGACGTCGTTGGTGGTGAAGATCGGGTGCGCGAGCTTTTTACGGCACCTTTTTCGCAGCCTGGTATAACCATGCTCGATGATATCGAACCGGTCATTGAGCGCATTCGCGATCGAAATATCAGAGCGGAAGCTCATAAAGCTATGATTCAGTATTCTGAGCGCATTATTCATGGAGAAAAAGACGCCTTTGAGGTGCTTGGAAACTGTATTCAGTCTTTAAGAAGTCTTTTTTTGCAGGGTAGTGCCGGTTACATAAGAAGTCTGGATTCTCATATTGCCGAAATGCAGGAACTGGTCAACGACCAGCGGGCAAGAAAGCGCAGTTATCTCGGTCTGCAGACGAATTTCCCGATCCTCATGGAAAAGCTCAACGGTTTTCAGAAAGAGTTTTATCTGATTACCGGCGGGGTAGGTATGGGCAAATCGACTTTTGCCACACAACTCGCCTGGGATCTGGTCAGTCTGAACCCCGAACTTACGGTTTTATATTTCAGTCTCGACCTCAACCGGCTCGATACTACTGCCAAAATTGTTTCTCAGGCTGTCGAGCTGCCGATCGACTATGTCAAAAATCCATACAGCGCCCGTCCGGATTTTGAAGAAAAGCGCAATCGTGGTTTGCAGACAGTTTCTGAAATGAGCAATCGACTGATTCTTGTCGATGAGTCAAATGGTCGTCAGTTCATCGACGATATAAAAAAACAGGTGAAAAGAGTTCGTCTTGAAAAGGGTGGCGAGGTTGCGGTTATCATCGACCCGCTGTTTAAGATTCTGTTGCGAAATCAACAGCAGATGAGCTTTAACGAGAAGTCTAATATTCTTGCATCTGAGTTGAAAAGCCTGGCTGCGGTAGAGGGAGCGACGGTTATTGCCACTGCGGGTTTGCCAAAGGCTATCAGTAGTCGTCGCCCGGTAAAAGAAGATCTCGAAGAGATTATGGGGCTTCTTTATGATCCCTATGCGGTTTTCTTTCTCTATTGCGACTATCTTAATAATTTCGACACGCCGTTTCTCGAATGGGAATGGGGTAAGGAAGACAGTTTCATGATCCCCATAACTGAGGCATTTATTGCAAAAAACAAAATGGGCAGCACGAATTCCAGAATCTTTTTCCGCTATTTTGAAGCTTATTCGAAGTTCAAGGAATGTGCCCCACAGGAAGTGGAAAACTATTCAGCCATGATCGACAATCTTGAGCGCTTTAAAGAACAGCAGAACAACGCAACTACCAAGCGCCAGGGGCGCCAGGAGGAATTCTGATGGACGCATCTGTGGAATTGTTTCAGAAAGGCGTTGATCTGCAGCAGCGCGGTCTCTTCGATCATGCCATTGAAGAATACGAAAAGGCTCTGCGGCTCGATCCTGAAAACCTTGATATTCTGGTGAATCTCGGCGCCGCGTGTCTTCAGAAGGGTCTTGCAGAAAGAGCGATCAAAACTTTGAATCAAGCTCTGACCCGTGACCCGGGAAATACTCTGGTGCTTTACAATCTTGGAAAAGCTTACCTTTATCGTGAAGATTTCGAGTCGGCATTGAAAAGTTTTCAGCGGGCTTATGAAATAACACCTGCTGATAATGATATCAAAAAATTGATATCAAAATGTCTGCGGTTGATGGGCAGATATCGTGAATCGGTTGATCTGATGCTGGGTCTTGTCGATATGATCGCCTCCGATGTGCGGGCACTGCTTGAACTTGCCGGTGATCTGAAGATGCTTGAGCGTTTTGATGAAGCCCTCGATATTTACCGGCGGGCTTCAACTGTTGCCTGTGATTCCATAGAGCCGCTGATTGGTATTTATGACTGTCAGTTGCGTCTCGGGAGCCGCGATAAGGCAATGACCGCCCTGAAACGTGCCATTATGGTCGAACCTGCCAATCAGCAATTACTGGTTAATCTGGCCGATCTCTATCTTGCCGATGGCCGCATTCAAGAGGCGGTGGATGCTATCAACCGTGGCATGGAAACCATTCGTGACCCGCACATGCTTCGCGAAAAATATAACGAAATGTCCCGGCGGCTTCCGATTTTAAAAAAGAAGGCGGCCGCTTCTCAGATGGCTCTCAGGCAGAGTCCGTTTGAAACTGAAGTTTACGACGTTCTTGACGGTCTTTATGATGGCCGCATCCGGCTCGATGTTGCGACCCGTGAGCTTGAAGCGTTGCGTGTCCGTGAACCATCAGACCTTCTTATTGCTGATGAACTGGCTAATCTCTTTTTTCAGGGCCGGCAATTTGATCGCGCAGCAGAGATATACTCAGAGCTTGTGCTCGGTCGGCCACGCGAAACCTCTCACCGGGTCAGCCTGGCAAAATCTCTTGCCATGAAAGGAGATCTTGAAGCCGCCAGGGCTGTTCTCAAAGATTCGGTGCGTGATCTTGGGCATGTGGCCGAACTCGACCTGGCTCTTGTCGAACTCGATCTTTTCGAAAAAGAATTTTCACGCGCCGCCGGTCGGCTTGAAATGATTCTTAAAGAGCACCCGGGTGAAGCACATGCTCTGTTTCTTTATGCCTATACAGCTCTCAGGCTTGATGAGCTTGCGGTTGCAGAGAAGTCTTTCAGACAGCTTTTTGAAAAGAATGCCGTCGACGAAGAGCTTGCGGTATGGTTTTCCAGATTGTGTATTATTCTGGGCTGCCCCGAGCAGGCTCTTGAGGTCTGGGAAAGTTTTTCTGACGGCATGGAAAGCCTTGTTGAAATTATCTCGAAGGTTGAGCTGTCGATCGCTGCCGGCGACAGTCGCGGAATTATGAAGTATCTGCAGAAGATTGGCGATTACCACCCAAGGTTTATCGAGGATCATCTGCTTTTTGGCAAGGCTTTTTTCTTTGCCGGCGATTTTTCTTCGGCCCAGCGCGAATTTGATCTGGTTCTAAAGATGGAAGGTCGCAATGCCGAGGCTTTGGCGATGTCGGCCATTAATTCTCTTATACGCAATAAAAACACCAGGTTCTGGAACTTCTGGCAGCGTGCGGTCGAATGTGATTCGGTTTATGCTGTTTTGCCAGCCATGATTGTTGGAAAAAGCCTCAACTTCTCGCAGAAGGAGCGTTTGAAGACTGAAACGGGAAAACTGGTCAGGATCGCGGCTTTGACTGACGCTGACCGTTCAAGATTAAAAAGACTGTTACAATGTCTGCAGGCAGGAAACAATGAAGAAAAGTAAAAAAGATAAAGTAAAGATAAACTCCATGGATGTTGCGGGCCTGAGAGAAATGGTTCTTGGCCTGCAGAAGGTGCCGGGCAGAAAATTGAATGACGCGGTATGCGATATTATCGACGCTGGCGGTTACTCGGTTGCGGTGCTGCTTGATATGTTGCCGGAATTGCCGGTGAGTCTACAGCAGAAGGTTGCGGAAAAAATCGAAGATTTTTTCTATTTTCACCCGGAGAACGGCGTAAAGCTTTTTCGTCGGCTTAAAAAGGCTTTGGCCAGATCTGATCGGAGTTGTCACGCCAGGTTGCTTGCTGCGATGGCTGATATATCTGAAAAGGTCGACGATCAGGATTTTTCGATCAGCGACCTGGGCGATCAGGCGATGACCATTCTTGAATCAGATGCCGACCTTGGTCGATTGAGCAAGGCAATCGAGGTTCTCGTTAAAGCTTCTGAAAGTCGAAGTATTCCCTCGATTATTAAAATAATGATAAAATCGATTGGCGGGCTCGATAATTTTCAGAACTACCAGTTTGTAGAAACTTCTTTATTAGCTCTTAAGCGTCTGGGCGGTGAACCGGTTATCAGATTATTGATTAATCCGTCCTCTGAGACGGCCATTCGGCAGCTGCGTCTTGAATGGCGTGGTCAGAACGAAAAGCTGTTGAATGAAACTTTTTCAGTTTTACAGCGCCTGGATGCTGATTTTGCCCAGGTGATGCTCAAGGTGGTCGACCTGTCTGATTTTAATTTGCCCTTTATCGCAATGATAAACGAGGGTGTTGGTCATAGCGACAAATGGGTGCGCCAGACGGCTGTTGCTTCTATGCAGAAAGCTTCTGAGGCTCTCAGCCCTGAAGTGCTTTCCAGAATGCTGAATGACAGTGCCAGTGAAGTGCGATTGATGGCGGCAACTTCCCTGGGCGGTTTTTCGGTTGAGCAGACGGGCAGCGTTCTTGAAGAACTGGCCAGTCGCCCCGGAGAGTCCAGAGAGATTCGTCTGAATGCTTTATACGCGCTATTTGCCCAGAAAAATCTCGTTGCCCTGAAAAACATTGCCAGTCAGCCCGACAGTATGCAGATCGCCATAAATGCTCAGGGGCTCGCATCACTGCTGATGCCGCATGAAGATGGTCTTAAAAGCCAGCTGAGTGTCTATTGCCTGGCAAAATCTGAACTGCTGGGTGAGGCCGGTCATTATTTAATGGAACTGGCTGAGCCAGAGGATATTGAATATCTGATAAAAGCGCATTCCGCTGGAAATGCCACTCAGCGCGAGAGAATGATTGATTTTATCAGACAGTTTATTGATAAGAAGGCTGGTCCAAGACTTGAAGTTGCTATTGGTCGGCTTGCCGAGCCTGAACAGAAGGCGTTGAGGCTGCTGATGCCAGTCTGATAGTTTATTAGCCCCCGTAAGAGCCGCCCCAGACAGGAGTGGCTTTTTTTTACAATTGCGCGGCCCCCTGGGCCGTTCCCGATCAAGGTTACGCAAAAATCCCGCGGCTCCACCAGCTCCGCGGG
>DAOQWI010000103.1:0-11853 GCA_035342015.1 Candidatus Ozemibacteraceae bacterium
TAACGAACAGGCTGCAAGACTGGCTGATGAACGCCGCACGGTGCTGCTTCTGACCGGCCCGACCAGAGAGGTTAAACCCTGGGAACCGCCGACACGCGAAAGTGTCGAAGAACATGCGGCGAAATTTTCGATGTTTGATCGCATCTTCCGCCCATGGCGTCTGCGTCGACAGTAATCCTCAATCAACCGGCACCTGCCAATGGCTGATGCGCTGCAAGATTACCTGCATACCAGAACAACCGGTTAAACAGCTTAATGCTGATTAACCGGTATTAATTTTCTAGATTCTGCCATTCATGCCTGAGTCGCTTGTGCGACCGGGCGTGAATCAGCTAAAT
Organism: Candidatus Ozemibacteraceae bacterium; assembly: GCA_035342015.1. GTDB lineage: Bacteria > Muiribacteriota > Ozemobacteria > Ozemobacterales > Ozemobacteraceae > Rifleibacterium. The sequence goes on from DAOQWI010000103.1 coordinate 339, forward strand.
GAGCCTTACTTGTCGTCGTCAACGACAACGATGTCTTTCACTTCTTCGATATTGAGAGTGCCATTCTGAAAGGCAAGGTAATGTTTGCAGGTGTCACATTTTGAATTGTTGTAAACTTCCCAGCAGTATGTCATTTTGTCGCTCCTTTTAAATCAGCCTGTTTGAAATCAGGCTGCCTTAGCCAGTTCCGGGGCAAATTCTTCGTGACCGCCAACCACCTCTTCAGCCAGTTCATCAGCGATATCGAACGCTTTGATGAGTTCAAATCTGAAAGCGGGCTCAAGCCACAGGGCCCTTTGCCATGAACGCAGTGCCTGGCTTATCTTACCGGTGGTGGCGAGAGCGACACCAAGGTTGTAATGCGCCTGAGCATTGCGCGGACATTCTTCGAGCGATTTCTGGTAGGCTTCGACCGCTTCGGCGACTTTGCCGTCAGCGTCGAATTGCAGAGCCTGTTCGAAGAGTTCCTGGCCCTTCTTTTTTGTCCAGAAGTTTGCTGATTCCATATTTCAACTAACCTATCGACAAAAAACTGCAATTCATTCACAGTTCAATGATTATAGCACAGTTTGATTTTTCATGCAGCTGCCTGCCGCTGGCTGGCTTCAGAGATTTTTTGTGGCTGCAGCTTGCAAAATTCATCTTTTATGGCTAAAGTGCAGGCGTTTCAGGAGGAATTATGCAGATCAGTTATTGCGGAAAAGCGCCGGCTGTGCCGGAGTCATGTTTCGTGGCCGGCAGTGTCGAACTTGTCGGTGATATCGTTCTTGGCGAAAATGTTAATATCTGGTATGGAACTGTCATCAGAGCCGATATAAACCATGTTATTATCGGCGACAACACCAATATTCAGGATTCATCGGTGGTGCATGTCGATCGCTCCGACACAACGCCTGGCTCAGGCTCGGTCAGAATCGGAAAGAACGTTACCATCGGCCACCGCGCCGTAATTCATGCCTGTGAAATTGGTGATAACTGCCTGATCGGTATGGGCGCCATTATTCTTTCGGGTGCGGTGATCGGTGCCGGCAGCATTCTTGCGGCCGGCAGCGTCGTCAAGGAAAACGAGGTCATTCCCGCCGGATCACTGGTTGCCGGGGTACCGGCTAAAATCAAGGGGCAGGTTTCTGATGAATGGAAAAGTCGAATCGCCGAATCGGCCGCCCATTATGTGATGCTGGGGCAGAAACACAAAACTTCTACGATCAGCGTTTGAGGCTTATTGCCAGGTCTGGGTAGGCGGGGCAGACTGTCAGGCAGGCCCCGCAACCACAGCATTTGTCGGCAATCACTTCAGGTAACCAGGAAGGCTTTGTTTCCTGGTTCTGCTGGGTGACTTTTATTGCATGATGTCCTGTCTGGTCGCATTTATCAATGCAGGCGTGGCAGTCGTTTCCATGATTGCGGACGCAGCTTCCGGAAATAACGGTGGCAATGCCGATTTTCTGCAGGCGATCCTGTCGTTGTTCCGACAATGCGCCGGTTGGGCAGGCGACAATACACGGAAAATCCTGGCAGAAACGGCAGAAGGCTTCACCTGCTCTAAGAGTCGGGGTACCCCGGTCGAATTCATTAGCCATAAGCACTGGTCTCAGGGCGAAATACGGGCAGGCTTTGATACAGTTTCCGCATTTCGAGCAGGTTTCAAGAAATTCCTGCTCATTGCCCGCCCCTGGTGGTCTTATCAGTTCGGGAAATTTTTCGGCAAAGGCCGAAAGTTCTTCGCCAAAGGCAATGTCGACGCCCTGCAGCAGATCTTTGAAAAAGGCCCCGAAAAAGCTTTTTCTTTCCATCTCAGTTGGAGCCTGGCGTTGTCTGTTGATCAAGAACTTCGCGAACTTTTCTGGTCAGTTCCTCGCTATTGAATGGCTTGGCAAGGAAATTCAGGCTCTCTTCAGACAGATCCTGGCGGGCAATTACGTCTGCCGTGTACCCGGATATGAAAAGACACTTGAGTTCCGGCTGCATTTCCTTAAGCCTTTCGGCCATTTCTTTGCCGTTCATGCCCGGCATGACAACATCTGAAAGCAACAGCTGAACTTTACACTGGCTGTTCTGGGCGGCTTTGATTGCCTCAGAAGGTGAAGAAGCCGTAATTACCCGATAGCCTGCTGCCTCGAGCATCATTGAAGTGATCGTCAGAATCGCTTCTTCATCTTCGACCAGCAAAATGGTTTCGTGCCCGGCAACGGGTTTCAGCACGGTTGAAGTGACTGGCTCTTCAAAGTTTGCCGGGCCATGGTCCGGCAGGAAAATCTTGAAGCAGGTGCCTTTGCCGGGTTGGCTGGTCACTTTGATAAAGCCGTGATTCTGCTTAACGATTCCGTAAACGGTTGCCAGGCCCAATCCTGTGCCAGTTCCGAATTCCTTGGTGGTAAAAAACGGTTCAAACAGCTGGCCTATTGTCTTTTCATCTATGCCGCAGCCGCTGTCGGTAATCGACAGCACAATGAAATCACCTGGATACGACTCCGGGAGATTGCGACAAAATGCCGCGTCGGCATGTAATGCTCCGGTTGTAATTGTTATCATGCCGGTCTTCCCAATTGCGTCACGCGCATTTGCACAAAGGTTGGCAAGAATCTGGTCGAGCTGCGAAGGGTCTATTTTTATGGCACCAAGATTGGCCGTGGGCTCCCAGACAAGCCTGATGTGTTCCCCGATCAGTCTGGTGAGAATTTTCAGCATTCCTTCGATTGTTTTGTTGATATCGAGAAGTTCCGGGTTTACCGTCTGCTTTCTGGCGAAGGCCAGAAGTTGTCTGGTTAAGTCTGACGACCTTTCTGCCGCCCGGCAGACCTCCTGAAGATGCTTGTAAATAGTGGTAGACGGGTCAACAAGCCGCATTGACATCTCAGTGAAGCCGAGTATTACGCCCAGCATATTGTTGAAATCGTGAGCAACGCCTCCGGCAAGTCGCCCGATCGACTCCATTTTTGTTGCCTGATACAGTTGTTCCCTGAGTTTAATCTGTTCTGCTTCAATCTTTTTTAGCTCGGTTATATCGCCAAAGACACCAAGAATTCCGAATATTTCGCCATGCTGATTAATCAATGGCACTTTACTGGTGACGGTTGTTATCTGATTGCCGTCAGCCTGGTGCAGAATTTCAGTATATTGCAGCCTGGGTTGCCCCGAGCTTACTACCTGAAGGTCGATTGATCTGTAGTTTTCAGCATAGTCCTTTGGCCAGGGAAGCTCGAGATCGGTTTTTCCAATTATTTCGTCGGGCATTTTCAAGCCGGCAGAGCGCGCAAAAATCTGATTACAGCCGAGGTAACGGCCGTTGGCATCCTTCCAGAAAATCCCCTGCGGAACCGTGTTCAGAATCTTGCTCAGTGTTTCACGGCTTTCTGCAATTGCGGCGATGTTCTGAAGTCTCTCAAGCCTCTCCCGTAGAAGAATTCCAAAAACAGTTGTGCCTAGCGGGTAAGCAAGCATAACCGGAACTACCATACTGGTAAGGGTTTTCCAGCCGGTATTCCCCGGCAGAGTAAGCATGAGAAGCAACATTGCTGTGTGAACAACAATACCCAGCAGGTAAAGTTCGAGCGCGGAAATTCCTGTAAGGAGATCTTTGCGCCAGTAGCGCCATATAAGGCCGATTAATCCTGACGCAAAAATGACGTAAACCCCGGTTGTCGCACCAATTCCACCTTGTATAATTCTGCAGATAATTGTGACCGCCATGGTTACAACTACGGCAATTGTGCCAAAAAAAAGCCCCACAACCGAAATGAGTATGGAGCGGGTGTCTAAAACGATTCCTGATTCGATTGTCCATGGGGTGAGCATTACCCCGATGCCAATAAGGCCTAAAATCAGGCCGCTGAGAATCTGCCAGACCCAGTGCGGTCGGCGTTGCAGTTTGTGGGTGGTAAGATCAAAGATTGCTGCCGCTGCAAGCAGAAAGGCTATGTTTTGTAATACAGGTAACGGAATCATAGGCCCTGTTCCTTATATAAATCAGATCTGTGAAAAAATCAAAACAGAACAGGAAAACAACAGGGATATTTACTAACCAGGACTTTACGAGCGAAAAGAATAAGGGCGGCGACCTGTTCTGATCGCCACCCGGTTATGGTCAGTTGGCTGCGAGAGCCCGTTCAAGTCTTGACGCAACTTCAGGCCAGTTGATGACGTTCCAGAAGGCGTCGATGTAGCTGCCGCGCTGGTTCTGGTATTTCAGGTAGTAAGCATGTTCCCAGACATCCAGGCCGAGAATCGGTATGCCTTTGCGGTTGCCGACATTCATTAGCGGATTATCCTGGTTGGCAGTCGAGGTGATGAACAGGCTGCCGTCTGTGTCGACACACAACCATGCCCAGCCACTGCCAAAGCGGCCAGTTGCGGCTTTTTTGAATTCTTCCTTGAATTTTTCAAAGTTTTCAAAAGCGGCGTTGATCTTTTCGGCAAGCTTGCCCTGAGGCTCACCGCCGGCCTTTGGTGCCATCACCCGCCAGAACAGGTCATGATTGAAATGCCCGCCGGCATTGTTGCGCAGGGCTTCCGGCCAGCTGGCGATTTCGGCAAGAGCTTCATTCAGACCACGTTCGAGAAAGGTGGTGCCTGAAGCAGCCTTCAGCATGTTGTCATAATAGGCGCGATGATGGCGGCTGTAATGGATTTCCATGGTCTGGGCGTCAATATACGGTTCCAGCGCATCAAAAGCATAGGGGAGGGGAGCGAATTCCGGAACTGCCGGCTGTGCCTGCAGACAGGTTACTGTTAAGAGTGCAGTGATAACTAGAAACAGGATTTTTTGCATTTTTTCCTCCTTAAATTTTATGGATCTTCAGCAAATATAATTGAATGCCTTGAGTTTTTCCATTACAAATTCGAGAACACGGAATGACGGCAAAACTACAGATTCAACTTTGACAGAGGAGTGGTTTGTTTTAGTATTTTTTTTGTTACGCGAATGTACCTCCGCCCTTTGTAACAGGCAGATGACAAAAAAACAAAAAAAATCTGGTTCCGTGCATTGACAATGCCGCTGAATTTCTATAAGCTGAAGCGCTGGAGAGAAAATCTTTGCTTTAGTCACACCCATTTTTCTGGTGCGCTTTAAGACATTGGTTTTCACGGTTGTACCGAAAGGGCAATCATGTATGGCCCGGAGGTTTAACTCCTGGCAGAATGTAGTATGTCGAAAGGGGACAGGTAGTGAAGAAGTTTTTTGTATTTTTTGTAATGATGGTAATGTTGACCGGTGTTGTTTTTGCTGGTGAACTCGAGCTCAAAGATGCCAAAGGCAGCGGGCTCAAGGTAATTTCCCACAAGATGGGTGGTCAGGGCGAAATGACCATGCGCATGAGCTGCTCGCTCGACAAACTGTATTTTTATGATGCAGAAACCCCCAAGGGAAGCTTCACTGTCATGTATTCACCCGAATTCTTCTTCGGCGGCGAATACGGCGCCCCTCAGCTCCCCGTTATCACCAAACTGATCCAGATTCCGTTTGGCGCCAATTTCAGAATCGAAGTGAAAAGCTATGACACCCAGGAATACAACCTGGCTGACTATGGCGTTTCCACCCGCATTTTCCCGAGACAGCCTTCTGCCCCAAAAGACGGTTCAGAAGTTCCTTTTATCTATGAACAGTCTGCCTACGTTTTCAAAGGCTTTCATGGCCAGCAGCTGACCTGCATCAAAGACATCGGTGTAATGCGCCACATGCGCCTTGCCCACCTGACCATCGCTCCGGTTAAATACAACCCGATCGAAAATAAAATCGTTGTTTACAACAACATCGAATTTGAAGTTGTCATGGAAAACGCTGATATGAGCAAAACCAGATCCGAACATGAAAGCCTCTGGTCACCGGCTTTCAGCTGGATGGAATCGCTCGTCGTCGTTCCCGAAGCCCTGCGCTTTGGCGAAAGAAATGCCGTTCAGAGCTATCTGATTGTTGCTGATCCGGCTTTCAAAGATGCTCTCGCCCCCTTCGTCGCCTGGAAAACCCAGAAGGGTTTCAAAGTTCAGGTCGTTTATGCTGACCAGTTCGGCACCGGTGCCGCTCTTACCGCCGGCCTGAAAGAATACATCCACAACCTTTACAACAACCCGACTGCCGATATGCCGGCTCCGAGCTATGTGCTCTTCGTTGGCGACCATGACAAGATTCCGGCTTTCAAAGGCCAGACCAACAGTCACATCACTGACCTCTATTATGCAGCCGTAACCCCCGGCGATTTCCTGCCTGACATTCTCACCGGCCGCTTCTCAGCCAGTGACCTCAGTCAGCTGCAGCCCCAGATCGACAAAACCCTCGAATACGAAAAATTCCAGTTTGCCGATCCTTCCTTCCTCGATGACGTAGTTCTCGTCGCCGGCTGGGATGGCAGCTGGGCAAGAAGCCACGGCTGGCCCCACATCAACTATGCCAAAAAATACTACATCAACGAAGAAAAAGGTTTCAGAAATGTAGCCACCTACCTGTCAGCCGGTTCACATCAGAACGAAGCCAAAATCGTCGCTGATGTCGCCAAGGGCGCCTGCTACGTTAACTACACCGCTCACGGTTCTCCGACTTCATGGGCTGATCCGAGCTTCAGCATCAGCAACATCATGAATCTCGGCAACAAAGGCAAATACCCCTTCGTTATCGGTAACTGCTGCATCACCAACAAATTCGAACTGGCCCAGTGCTTCGGCGAAGCATGGCTCAGAGCCAAAGATGCCGGCGCTATCGGTTATGTTGGCGGCTCGAACAACACCTACTGGGATGAAGATTTCTGGTGGGGCGTTGGTCTGCATGCCATCGTAAAACCCAACAATGACGGCGTTCCCCCGCTCAAGGAAAAAACCGGCCCCGGCGCTTTCGAAGCTCTGTTCGAAGGCAATGGCACCTCTAACGCTGGTTTCATGATGGCCGGTAACCTGGCTGTTGAACAGTCGAATTCAAGCCGCAAGCAATACTACTGGGAAATCTACCACCTCATGGGCGACCCCGCGCTGAAGACCTTCATGGGTCAGCCGAAAGCCATGAGAGTAAGCTTCGACAACGAAATCAACGCCAGAACCACTTCGGTTAAAGTTAACGCTCCCGCCGGTTCTTATGTTGGTATCAGCGCCAACGACACCCTGCTGGGCGCCGCTTTCGTTGATGCCGACGGTTCTGTCGATGTTAACCTGAGCTCTGTTCCGGCCAATGGCGAAGCAATGGTGGTTGTAACCGCTGCCAACGCCATTCCGTTCATGGGCAAAATCAACATCCGCTGATCTGATTGTCTGATTGACCGGGTGATACTCGATGAAGCAAGGCATCGATGTATCACCCGGTTTCTCTTTTCCAGGCTTGTGTTTTGTCGCAGCACCGTTTAAACTTTTTCGCTCTCTGGTCGTTCAATTTTAATCGCGAGGTCTTTGTATGATAGTCATGAAATTTGGTGGCAGTTCTGTCGCCAATGCCGAAAGAATCAGACATGTTACCGATATTATAAAAATGTTTCTGGCCGAACGACCGGTAATTGTCGCCTCAGCCATGGGAAAAACCACAGACAACCTTCTTGCAGCCGCCGAAAGAGCTGTAAATGGCAAGGTATGCATAGAAGAAATCTGTAATCTGCATTACTCGGTCGCTGCTGAACTGCAGATCGGGACTGCAGAGATCCGCAGCCTGCTCGATGAACTGCAGAAGCTCCTCGAGGGTATCTCACTGATTCGCGAAGTATCACCGCGCACTAAAGACTATCTGGTTTCTTTCGGAGAACGTCTGTCGGTAAGAATTCTGGCAGCTCACCTCAGCAGATCGGGTATCAATGCAAAATTTTTTGATGCTTTCGATATCGGCTTCGTCAGTAATTCTGATTTCACCAATGCTGAACTGCTTGATGAGAGCTATAACCGAATCGGCGAAGCGTTTTCAGCTCTGCAGTCCGACTACGCATATACCCCGATTGTCACCGGTTTTATCGCCAAAGATCACAATGGCGCTATCACAACCCTCGGGCGAGGCGGAAGCGATTTGACAGCTTCGGTACTGGGCGCTGCCCTAAAAGCCAGAGAAATCATGGTCTGGAAAGACGTCGACGGCATTCTTACCACCGACCCTCGGGTTGTACCAGTTGCTCAGCCGGTTAAGAACATTTCGTTCGAAGAGGCAAGCGAACTGGCATATTTCGGAGCAAAGGTTCTACACCCACGCTCGATGCTGCCGGCCATGTCCAGGAATATTCCGTTCAGAGTCAAGAATTCATATAATCCATCTCACCCCGGCACCCTCATTTTGAGCCGATTTGACGACAAAGACGAACTGTTGCGGGTTCTGACCCTGAAGAAGAATGTTACGCTCGTCGACATCGTTTCAACCCGAATGCTTGGCCAATATGGCTTTCTGGCGAGGGTTTTTCAGATTTTTGATGAACAGAGAATTTCGGTCGACATGCTTGCCACCAGCGAAGTCAGCATTTCGCTGACGCTCGACAGCCGCAATGGCCAGCTCGATGGTCTGAAACGGGAGCTCGAAAAAATAGCCAACGTCGGCATCAAGACTGGCAAAACCATCATTACCATGGTTGGTAACGTCAGGCACTCTTCTGAAATTCTTGAAAAAACCTTTAAAGTGCTGAATAACAAGGGTATTAACGTTCAGATGATTTCTCAGGGTGCGTCAAAAGTTAATATCAGTTTCATAGTCGATGACGCTCAGGGTGAAACCTGTGTTCAGGAACTCCACCGGGTCTTTTTTGAAAGCGCACCGTCGCAGGCCTGAAAAAACACGGAGAAGCACATGCAGTATAATTTTCCATTGAGTCACAGTCAGCTTCTTGAACTGACACAGAAGCACCTTACGCCTTTTCACATCTATGACGAGAGCATGATGAGGGGCAACGCTGCCAGGTTGAATAGTATTTTCGGCTGGATGCCGGGTTTTATAAATTATTTTGCCGTTAAGGCGCTTCCTAACCCATTCATACTTAAAGTTCTCAAAGAATGTGGCATGGGTGCTGACTGTAGTTCGATGGCAGAACTGATTCTTGCTGAAAAAGCCGGTATAACTGGTGAAAGTATTATGTTCTCTTCGAACAATACGCCGGCAGAGGAATTCGCTGCTGCGGCCAAGCTCGCTGCAATTATTAATCTCGATGATATCAGCCATATTGATTTTCTCGAAAAGGTATCTGGAATGCCGGAAATTCTCAGTTTCAGATACAACCCGGGCCCCCTGAAGGACGGCAACGTCATTATCGGCAGCCCTGAAGAAGCCAAATACGGCCTGACCCGCCCCCAGATCATCGAAGCTTATCGGATTGCCAGAGAAAAGGGTGTTAAGCGCTTCGGGCTGCACACAATGGTTGCTTCGAATGAATTGAACGAGGAATATCACATCGAAACCGCCCGGATTCTCTTTGAGCTGGTTGTCGAAATCAGCCAGAAGACCGGCGTTAGCATCGAATTTGTCGATCTTGGCGGCGGTTACGGTGTTCCTTATCGCCCTGAAGAAAAAGAACTCGATCTTGAGATGATTTCACAGGGCATAAAAAGCGAATACGACAGACTGATAGCAGCGAATGGCCTTTTCCCGCTAAGGATTGTCATGGAAAACGGTCGCATGGTTACAGGCCCTTATGGCTGGCTGGTGGCGCGCGTACGCCATCTGAAGCATATCTATCGTGATTACGCTGGTCTCGACGCCAGCATGGCCAATCTGATGCGGCCCGGAATGTACGGTGCCTATCATCACATTACTGTGCCCGGTAAAGAGCAGTTGCCGCACGATCATAAATACGATGTGACCGGCTCATTATGTGAAAACAATGATAAATTTGCTGTAGAACGCATGCTGCCTGAGCTTGAGCCCGGTGATCTCGTGGTTATTCACACAACTGGTGCGCATGGGCATGCAATGGGTTTTAATTACAACGGCCAGCTGCGCTCTGCTGAACTGTTGCGACGCTGTGACGGGAGCGTTGTCGAAATCAGGCGCGCCGAAACGCTTGAAGACCACTTTGCCACCCTTGATTTTGCTCGACTCAAAAGCTTCTGATATTTTATAAAACTTATTTTTGGGGAATTACCCAACAGGCTGCAGAATTCTGTTGTCTGTTGGGCAATGAAGTGCTATAAAGCTTCTGAGCGAAATTCAGGAGCTTGTTATGATCAGGTTGCTGGCCGTATTTTCAATATTTGTTTTTTTCTCAGGCTTTCAGACGGTTCTGGCCGAATCTGAAGCCGACATCGAGTTTGCCGCCGTTCCCGAAACCCATGAGATGGTTTATCATGACCCGGGAAAATGGCAGCTCGAACTTGAAAAGGATATATTCTTTTCGATCAACGGGGTTGTTAACCCGCGCTATTTTACCGGAGAAATAAACCAGGAAGAGCCGCCGGTCAGCAATTATCTTGAAAACGATGACTTTGAAAGTATGACAGCTTTCTATCTGGAGAAAAGCCTGATTAAAAAGGGCATGCAGGCCTTGATGCTTACTGCGACCGCAACAATTCCGGTTGAGATAAGCGAATTCTATTTTGAAATTATGAACAGCGCTTTTTGTTTCAAAGTTCCAGACAATTCTGGTGAAGAAAACCAGCCATCTTTACTGGTTGCCGCCGAAAAAGCGCCGTTGGTACAGGTCATACCGCTTGTCGATACCGACTTTGCTGAAGCTGAAACTCGTTTGCAGAAGTTTTTTGCTGCAGATAAAAGCTTTATTCCGCTGACTTCTTCAAGTGCAGCGGCACAGAACCTCACCGGGCCTGAACTGGAAAAATTCATTGCAGACCATCTGAAGTTAAAAAAGATCAGCGGTTTGTCAGAGACTGGCTTTGAAAAGGTCAGATTTGTCAGAGGCGGTTTCAGCGTCAGCGAAGAATATGACGAAGAATTCACATCTGTTTTTCTGGCCGATGGAAGCTGCAAAGTGCTGCCAAACTACACGCTTTATTCAGTATTCAAGGCAAACGGAACTCTCTATTTCTGGGGAATCTGGAACTATCCTGAAACCGGCTGGTGTGATTTTCAGATTTTCAAACTGGCTGCCGGTGGTCTGACACAGGTTTTTACCGACAGTTCTTTCTCTAACTAAAGGCGGCAGGGGTGCAGCAAAAAGCATTCGTTTGCCCGGAAATCGGATATAACAGATGGACCGTCATGATTTTTCCCGATTAAGGCAGCGTTTTAACAGTTATGTCGACACATTTCGTGATGTCGATGCTAAACTGCACCCGATGATGGAGCTCAAGCTGCAGCACTCTCTTCGAGTTGCCGATGAAGCCCGGGAAATTGCAACCGATCTGGAATGGGCGGAGTCAGATGTGGTTCTGGGAGAAGCCATCGGTCTCTTTCATGATGTCGGCCGATTTCTGCAATATCAGAAGTATCAGACCTACTATGACCCTAAGTCAGTTAATCATGGCTGCCTCGGCTTTCAGATTCTGCGTGATGCAGACTGGCTCAACCAGGCCGCTGATGAAGAAAAAACAATTATTCTTGAATCGGTGCGGCTTCACAATGCTCACAATCTGCCGGCCGATCTGTCTGTTGAGTTGAAGAAGTTTGCCTATCTGGTGC
>DAOQWI010000104.1:0-11648 GCA_035342015.1 Candidatus Ozemibacteraceae bacterium
CCGTTTCTGTTCGAACCATTTCTGCGTGTATCGCAACAGAAGGGCTTCTGGTCTGCCCTTTATCTTTTTCAGATTCTCCTGGTGCTTTTCTGCGTCAGCCTGATAAGAAAACAGCATTCTGCAGAACCTGTCGTTCAAAGCTCAGGCGACAAACGCCCACCTGTTAAGAGCGTATTGCTCTGGGCTTTTCTCGGGTTCGTTCCCTGCAGTGCCATGCTCGCAGTGACCACTCACATAGCCACTGATATAGCTTCAGGCCCGCTGCTCTGGATCTTCCCGCTGTCGATATATCTGGTTTCTTTCATTCTTGTTTTTGCCAAAAACCCTTTATGGCGCGAAATCAGATGGGATCGGCGTCTGATTCATGGCGTTGTTATCAGCTTCGTTCTTTATCATTTTTCCATTTCCGACCCATCCTGGCTGGCTATACCGCTGCATTTCATCACCCTGTTTCTCGTCTGCATGTATTTTCATGGTCAGCTTGCCAGAATGCGACCAGCAACAGAGCATCTCAACTCATATTTTGTCTGGATGTCGGCCGGTGGCATTGCAGGCGGTATATTCAACGGACTCATTGCGCCACTCGTCTTTGCCACACAGGCTGAATACATTATAACCATGCTGATTTCAGGCCTGGCATTGTCACTTTTTTCCCGCGATGCTCATGAACATGTCTCTGTAAAAGCAGAACAAATGCTGGTGACAACAGCTTACATCATACTGATAATAATCCTGAACGGAAGATTTCCCAATATTACAAGCAGCTTTTTTCCATCCGGAACCGCCCAGTTGCTCGCATTCACCATCGTTTCCATCTCGCTGTTTTTCAGATTCAGAGCAGTAAAACTGGCTGTATTGGCAGCTATTTACATCGGGGGGCAGATTTTTGGTGCGGCCGACAGCTTAAATCTTCTTACTGCCCGCAGTTTCTTCGGGATTCTCAAGGTTAACCGTATCGTTTCAAATGATGCTGAAAAATTCGGCAGGACAGAGGCACCTGTAGACGTTTTTATGAGCCTGAGCCATGGCAGCACCATGCATGGTATTGAAAGAAAAGTCAATATCCGTCCGGTTTTTCCGCTGGCCTACTATTCCCGCGAAAGCCCGATTGGCGCAATTTTTCGTGCCGGCCGCATCAACCGGGCCATTCAGAATATCGGCATAATTGGGCTTGGCTGCGGCACACTGGCCTGGTATGGCCGGCCATGGCAGCATTTTGATTTTTATGAAATCGACCCCGAGGTCATAAGAATAGCGGAGAATCCGGCGTATTTTACCTATCTCAGAAACAGCCTGGCATCATGGAAAAATATTGTCGGTGACGCCCGAATCAATCTGCAGACGGTGCCAGATAAAAGCTACGACCTGCTGGTCATAGACGCCTATTCATCTGACGCTGTTCCGACCCATCTGCTGACTGTTGAAGCTTTCAGGCTTTACCGGTCGAAGCTGAAAGATGACGGAATTCTGACTCTGCATACATCCAATCGCTATTTTGACCTTTTGCCGGTTATCAGGCGCATTTGTGACGAAATCGACATGCGGGTTCTGGTCGGCAATGACAACCCGAAAAACTATTCGATCCGCTATGACGATTACGATCTGGCGATGTTGACTCACTCTCAGTGGGTCGCCGCCAGCGGCAGCGAATCTGCTCTAAAACGGCTGCAGGTATTCTGGAAATGGCAGATCCTGCCGGAAAAGGCAGACATGAGTCTCTGGACCGACGACCACGCAAGTCTTTTTCAGGTTTACAAATGGCGCTGACATTTTTTGTCTTTGCCGGCAAAACAGCGGGGTACCGTTACCAGACAAACCGGTGATTATTACTTGCCTCTTTTTGAGTTTTTGCATATACTGGCAAAACCCCAAACACTATGGAGGCAAGGAATGAAGAAATTTAATCTTCTGCTGACAGTCATGCTGCTGGTCTCTTTCTGTGCCGGCGCGCAGGCTGCCAATGTTCTCTATGACGACACCCATGGCCAGACTGCCGGTAACGCCGACTGGATTCCTGAAGGCGCTTACTCTGAAATGGTCGACATGCTCAAGGCCAATAACTTCAAGGTTGAGAGCCTCAGCAAAGTCACCAGCGGCCGTGCTTTCACAGCCGAGATACTCAAGGGCTACGACGGCCTGATCCTGGCTGAACCCAACAATCCTTACTCCAAAGCAGAATGTGATCTGATCGTCGACTTCGTTAAAAACGGCGGCGGCCTGTTCATCGTTGGTGACCACGGCAATGCTGACCGTGACGGCGACGGCTGGGATGCAGTGCGTGCCCTCAATGAATTCTGCCCGAAATTTGGCTTTCAGTTCAAGGGCAACACCGTTTATGAAGCGCCGGTTGCCGGGCCAATCAATCAGGATCACCCCGCCATGTTCGGCTTCAAATCGGTCGGCATCTGGGCCGGCTCAACCTTCGACATCATCGAAGCTGACGGCGCCAAAGCCGTTGGCCTGATTGACAGCCGCATCGCCAAAACCCCATACATGGTAGCCTCAGAATTCGGCTCTGGCCGCGTTTTTGCTATCGGCGACAGCTCGCCGTTCGACGACGGCACCGGCAGCGGCGGCAAAAACAAGCTGCACGACAGCTACGATTCGTTCATGTTCTCACACCCGCAGATCGCCTACAACGCGATGGCCTGGGTCACCGGCAAAAACCCCGACAAGCGCATTCCGTCACGCAAGGTTGCCTTTTACAATGAAGCAAAGGCTGAAGAAAAAGCGATCAACATTCTGGTCGACGCCGCCCACGGCAATGCCTCTTCTGACAAGATGGAAACCTTCGAACGCCACATGGTCAAAAACGGCCTGAAGGTTTATTACACCCTTAACCTGATCAGACCTGAAATGCTGAAGAATTTTGGCATCGTCATGATCCCGGATCCGAGCCTCAAGTATATCGAAAACGAAGCGGTTGCAATTGCCGACTGGTTCATGGCCGGCGGTAATCTGGTGATGGGCGGCTCCTGGGATTCATCGAAACTCAGAGGCACCGCTACGATGAACTACATTCTCGGCAAGCTTGGCGCCGTGATGCGTTTCAATGACGACCAGGTGCACGACCCGACCAACAAGACCAACAAACCCTGGGGCGTTCTTGCACACGTTCTCAAGAAGGGACACCCGGTTACCGAAGGCGTCAAAACCGTAATCACCTGGGGCAGCTGCTCGCTGATCGACAGAAACAACAAGCCCCTGAGTGAAGAAGCCGGTGTCGAAATTCTCGTTACCGGTGATAACGACACATTCAACAAGGATGGCGACCCGAGAACCCCTGCTGTAATGTATCCACGCAATACTCCAATCCCTCTGATGGGCATTGAAAAAATCGTTAACGGCACTCTGGTTCTGATTGGCTGCTGCAACTTCACTGACTATCAGTATCCTGACAGTGACATCAACATGGCACAGCCCGGCCCACCCCCGTTCACCCACGAAACTCCGGCAATCTACGACAATCTCATGAAAATGCTGGCAGGCAAGAAACCGGCCGCAAGATCTCGCAGATAATCAAAAAAGCGGGCGCGGCATCATGCCTGCGCCCGCTTTGCATATTCAAAATTTCTTAGTCAGGACATAGCAATGGCAAATAAACGAAAAAAGGACTGGGGAGCATATCTTTACCTGATGCCCACCGTGGTCATTCTGGTAGCCTTCCATGTGCTTCCCATTTTTTATTCGCTGGCAGTCAGTTTTTACGAATGGGATTTGATTGGTCAGCCCGAATATGTCGGTGTCGGAAACTACTCGCGCCTGTTCGATGACCCGATGTTCTACAAATCTCTCTGGAACACAGTCTATTATGCCGCGGTCAGCGTACCACTTTCGATCCTGTTTTCGCTGATAATCGCCATGCTGCTTAACAACCCGATCTCGGCAATCGGTGTCTACCGCACCATCTATTTCATTCCGGTAATTACCTCGATCAACGCCGTAGCCATCGTCTGGAACTTCATTTATCACCCCGATTTCGGCCTTCTGAACAAGATTCTTGCCATATTCAGCATCGATCCGCGCGCATGGCTCCAGGATCCAACCTGGGCAATGCCGGCAATCATCTTCATGAGCGTCTGGAAAGGCCTCGGACACAATGTCATCATCTTTCTTACCGGCCTGCAGAATATTCCCAGGCATCTCTATGAAGCGGCCCGCATCGATGGTGCCAGTCGCTGGCAGCAGTTTCGCCACATCACCTGGCCACTGCTCTCGCCCACTACCTTCTTTATTTTCACCATTTCGACAATCGGTTCGTTTCAGGTCTTTAGCCAGGTCTACATGATGACTCCCCGTGGCGGCCCGCTCAAGAGCACCATGGTCGTCGTCTACTATCTCTACCGCAAAGCTTTCGAACAGTTCGAATTCGGTTACGCACTGGCTGCTGCCTTCGTTCTGTTCATGATCATCTTTGCCTGCACTCTTTTCAATAAGCTGTATCTTGAAAAGAAAGTGCATTATTCATGACGAGGAAAAGCTGAAGCATGTTTAAATTCAAACACCCTGAATACGTTCCAGTTCACGTTCTGCTTATCCTGGGCTCGATCTTCATGCTGTTTCCCTTCATCTGGATGATCACGACCTCTTTTAAAAGCCAGGATGAAATTCTCACGACCAGCAAAAGCATTGTGCTGCTGCCCGACCTCGCCAGACCTTCGTTTTTGAACGGCGAAGAAGAAACAGCCCGCATCGAGCGCAAAAAAGAAGAGGCAAAGGCCTGGGAGGCCGAACAGGCCAGACCGCAGGCTGAACGCAACAAAAAGATCCAGGCGCCGTTCCAGTGGCTCGATAACTATCTGTTTGCGCTCAAAGCCCAGCCTTTTTACCGCTTTTTTCTCAACACCATCTTTGTAACCATTACCGTCACTACGGTTTCGCTGTTCTTTGCATCACTGGCGGCCTATGCCTTCGCATTCTTCAACTTTCCGTTCAAGAATGCAATGTTCATGATGATGCTGGGCACGATGATGCTGCCGCAGCAGGCCCTGCTGATTCCGAATTACATCTTTCTATCGAAGCTGGGCTGGGTAAACACTTACATGGCCCTGATAGTTCCGTGGCTCGCCTCGGCCTATTCGGTCTTTTTCCTGCGCCAGTTCTTTCTGCAGCTGCCCAAAGACCTGTTCGAAGCTGCCACAATCGATGGCTGCACCAGATTTCAGTTCTACTACAAGGTGGTTCTGCCCCTCAGCATTCCGTCGATGGTAACACTTGGCATTTTCTCGTTTCTTGCCAACTGGAACAGCTTCGTCTGGCCCCTTATCGTTACCAATGACACCAGCCTGCGCGTTATTCAGGTCGGTCTCAGCTATTTCTCGTCAGAAGCAGGCACCAGATGGGGCCCACTGATGGCGGCTTCGACAATGACCATTCTGCCGCTGGTCATCGGTTATTTTATCGCCCAGAAACAGTTCGTCGAATCTCAGGCCACGACCGGCATGAAGGAGTAAGCGATGCGAACCTTTTTAATTGCAACATTCATCTGCTGGATCCTCGTAATCGGCCTGATCATTCAGGATGACGCACAGAGCGCCAGGCCATCCGACGCCGCAGCCGGCGGCGACAAGATCGAAGTCGTCTTCTGGCACGCAATGGGCGGCCCTCTTGGCATCGTCATGAACGACCTCGTCGACCGTTACAACAAGAGCCAGAACACCTACTTCGTCAAAAGCGTCAACATGGGCAGCTACGACACCCTCGCCAAGAAGGTGCTCGCTTCTCTCGTCGCTAACGAAGCGCCCGACATCTCACAGAATTACGAAACCCTGACGAAAAAGTTCATCAAACACAGCAAAATCGTCTGTCTCGATGATCTGATCGCCTCTGAAAGCGAAGACGTGAAGGGCGATATCATTCCGGTTCTTCTCGAAAACAACACCTTTGACGGCAAGCTCTACTCGTTTCCTTTCAACAAGAGTGTTCCGGTGCTTTATTACAACAAGACCATGTTCGCCAAAGTCGGGCTCGACCCGAACCGCGGGCCTGAAACCCTCGACGAAATGGTTGAATACTGTCGCAAAATCACAAAGTATCACCAGGAAACGCCCGGCGCCGACCGCTCGGTTTACGGTTATGGCTGCAGCAAGGCCAATGTCTGGTCGTTTCTCAACCGCATCATTCAATATGGCGGCCGTATCGTCTACGACGGGCCCGATGGCGTCATGAAATCGGGTTTTGGCGAACCGCCGGCGGTAAAAGCCCTCAATTTTCTTCAGAGCATGCTGCGCGAAGGTATTGCCAGAGAGGGGCAGGGCTTCGATCACCAGAACGATTTCATCGCCGGCAAGGTCGGCATGATCGAGAGCAGTATCGTCAGTAAAGTCTTCATGGAAGCAGACATCAAGGCTTTCGACTATGGCATCGCCCCGCTGCCCGGCCAGGTGCTGGGTGCCGCTGAAGCGACCCAGCCGTCGACTGCACCCGGGGTCATCAACCGTGGTGTCATTCTTTCAGGCAGCAACATCAATATCTTCAACAACGGCGACCCGAAAAAGGTTGCCGGCGCCTGGGACTTCGTAAAATGGTTCACTTCGACCGACGTTGGCGCCGAGTGGGCCGTCAGAACCACCTATCTGCCGGTGCGCAAATCTTCGGTCGACAGCCAGATTGTAAAAAAGGCTCTCGAAGAAGATACCAATCTCAAGGCTCCGTTCGTGCAGCTCGATTATTGTCACTTTGAACCCCGCCTCAGTGTCTGGTTTGAAATCCGCGACCTGATGGCAGATCATCTTGAAAGGGCGACCATCGACATGGGTCCGGCCGAGCTTTACTGTAACCAGATGGCCGCTGACGTCGATGCAATACTGAAACATGCTACCCGCTGAACTGCTCAATGATGCCAACGCAATCATAGATAGAATTCGAGGCGCAGAAAAAATTCTGGTCGCCGCTCACCTTCGACCCGATGGCGATGCTACCGGCTCTGTTTCAGGGCTTGTCAAGTCCCTGCAGAAGGCCGGCAAGAGCGTTGAAGCCGCTCTGTTTGACGGCGTGCCCGAGAAGTTCGCCTTTGTCTGGCCCGAAGTCAGACTGCTGCGTGAGCCGCAGATCAATTCAGACCACGACCTGATAATGATTCTTGATTCGGGTGACGCCGACCGCACCGGTTTTACCTTTAACCGCGACCCCAAAAAAACCTGTCTGATCAATATCGATCATCATGCCTCGAATACCATGTTCGGCGACCTGAACTACGTCGATACCGGTGCTTCAGCCGCATGCGAAATCATTGCCGCACTTCTCGAGCAGGCCGGTCTGCCGATCGACGCCGATGTCGCTCTCAGCCTGATGCTCGGCCTGGTAACCGACTCCCGCTTTTTCCAGAATGAGGGGCTGCGGCATACCGCACACCTGGCTGCCGCCAGCCTGCTTAAGACCGGCCTTGACACATCGCCGATCCTCAACACCCTGAATTCAGGGCGCAACGAAGCCGATCTGCGAGTACAGGGGTTTGGGTTGAGCAACTTCAGGCTTGAATGCGATCGCCGCCTTGCCACCCTCGTTGTCAGGCAGTCAGATCTGAAAAATATCGGTGCCAGCTTCGGTAATGTTTACGGCAGTGGCATCTTCAACCTGCTTTTGAGCATGAGCGACACCTTTGCCAGCGTGGTAATCTTTGAACGCGATGACGGCATGTCGTTCTGCGAATTCAGATCACGCGGGGGCGTCAACGTTAAAGATGTGGCAGTGTCGATGGGCGGCGGCGGCCATGTTCCCGCCTCAGGCTGCAGCCGTGCTGTCGCAATTGAAGAACTTGCCGCCGAGGCGATCGAAAAAATGAAAATGCAGGTTGAGCGTTTCTACGCCAATGCGGAGAAAGCTGTCTGATGAAAGCAAAGCTGTTGTGTGTCGCCCTGTCGATGGTGCTTCTGTCGCTGATGCCGGCGAACAGTCAGACAGTTGCATCAGAAACCGGAACGCTCCACTTCACCCTGGAAGGCGTTGGCGAGGTCATTCTTGAAGAGGGGCTGACCGACGAGGTTGAAACGACGCGACTGTTGCTGCAGAAAGCCGGTGGGGCCAGGCAGGTTATCGATTCATTCGAAGGTCTGTTGCCTGCCAACCTTTTAAAAAGCGATCTCGACGGCGACGGGCAGACTGAGATTATCGCAATTCTCAGACACCCTGACGGCATCGATGTGATGCCATTCATTTATACTGATCTTAACGCTTTCCGGCGTATTTTCCCGGCACCTGACGTCGATGGCAACCCGATAATCTGCCGTGAACTGTTTTTCTCAACGCATGAGGGCAATCCGGCATTGTGCGCCAGAAATCTGATCGGCTACCACGATTATGGCCCCCCCGACCTTTTCAGGCTCGAACTTTACCGGCTGCAGAAGGGTCAGTTAACGCTGGTACAGCAGGGTTTCAGCGATGGCGAGCATTTTAACATTCTGATGAACAAAGGTGCTTACGCTCTGCATAACGGCCAGTATCTCGAAGCCCTCGACTATTACAATCAGGCAATTTCTTCTGCCACTGGCGAAATCGATACCAGAGCCTATGTTGACGTGCTGTTCAACCTTGCCGAAGCAAGAAAATTCACCAAGGATTTCAAGAGCGCTCTCGAACTTTATCAGCGCATTGTCGTTGAATTCAGCGAAAACCCGCTGACAGAAACGGCCCAGCGTGAGATCGAGCTGATCTCAGACAATCTCGACAATCTCGATGCTCTCTCATTCTATGTCGACGTGCTCAGCAACATCAACTGTGACCGCTGGGAAGCAGCGCTCGAACTGCTGCAGAATCATCCGGTCGCCAAAGCCGGCGGCAAGCTGCAGGACCGCTTTCTCTTCACACAGGGCGAAGTTCTCACGGCTTTGAACCGCGTCGAAGAGGCAATGAAAGTTTACCAGGAAATCAAGGAAAAATTTCCTGACAGCCCGATTATCGAGAATGTTGATGCCCTGCTCGAAGACATGGAAGAAAAACCGGAAGAAACTGACGGGATATGACGGAAAAACCAGCGGAAAAGAAAAGTAAAAAGGCCTGGAAACCTGAAGAGGAAACTACTTTTACCCCGCTGCAAAAAGTTATCATTGCGGCCGTTGTTTCATTTTTTCCGTTCTTTTTTGGCCTCGTTCTGCCAATGCTGGCCCGAGAACATTATGTAAAAAGCCTGAAGATCCCGGCTGAATTTTTTCTCAACGCCCCCGAAGAAATCAATCTGGTAAGCACCGGAGAAGTGGGCAATACTTACAAGGTCAGAATTCACGGATTTGAGTTCAAGATCCCGGAAAAATATACCCCTGCGCGCATCAACGATTATGGCGCCGAATTCCGTGCCGACCCGAGACCACAGGCCAGACACGTCTACATTCTTGCCGAGCCCGATTCACGCAACATGAACTACACTGCCAACGGTATCGCCCGCTGGTTCATGCCGACCGAAATGAGCCGCTTCATGCCCCTGATTCTCAATGCCAGCTGGCACCCGATCAGACTGATGTTCAAAGCTCAGTTCTATGCAAGTGAAGGCCTGACATCACGCATTTTCGAAGCCAGATGGGATGCCCACCACCGGGGTTATATTTTCCCGACACCAGGGCAGAAAGGGTATCTCAGTCGTGGCTTCAGAACCAATCATCCGGGGTATTTTGAATTTCTTATGGTTGACCCGGTGCAACCCGTTACCCTGCGCGAATGGGTCAATCTGGCGATGAAAATCAAGCCACCCGGACAGCATGAGCTGCCTCTGGCTCCTGACGCCGAAACCCAGGTCAGCCTGCCTGCTCTCACCAGCCTGGCTCCGATTCCTGAGCGCGAAAACGACGCGATAAGCGGAGCATTAGCCGAGTTCTTTCGCACCCGATCTCCTGAATGGCTTATTCCGGTAGCTATAGTCATGCAGAGCCGCGAGTTCTACCCTGAATTGATCGACCTGCATAAACAGTATCTCAACCGTTTTCCGGTCGATTCGCCGCATAAAAAAACCTGGAACGAAATTCTCGACAACGCCGTCGGCAAGATCATCAAGCTCGAAATCGACCCACAGCTCGGGATCAGAGAAATGAAAGTCTATGCCCAGAATCTGACAAACCTGGAAATTGGCCAGGTCTGGATAAAATTTGTCATAAAGCAGGCAACCAGTGAAAAAAGCTTTCTTGCACCGCTACTGCCACATACCCGCATTCTTGCCAAAGAAGAAAAACATCTGCTGATCAAGGTTCCTGACGACATCAGCCTGGCCGACAACACCGGCATCGATTATCGAATCATTCAGATCGACTTCACCAGATAAACGGCACCGGGTGAAATTCGCCAAGAACTGCCGGGCGCGCCGCACCGGTGGCTTTAATTACGTTCGCCGGCCGACCCTGCAGAAAAGCATAACCGAGAATTGCAAACGCCATGGCCTCACGCGCCATGACCGGCACGCCCAGCCGTTCAGTGGTCGTCACCTCTGCGACGCCATCGAGGCTCAGAGCAAGACGACGCATCAACTCAGAATTGCGCGCCCCGCCACCCGCGATCAGAACCTCTGCCGGCTGTGAAAGCGGGTATGCCGGCCGCCTGATCGCCGCAGCGACAGATTCAACGGTAATATCAAGCAGTGTAGACATCAGATCGGCGGCAGTTGCCGATCCGGCCCGTTCGATCAACCGTTCGAGACGCTGCTGATTGAAATATTCACGGCCGGTAGATTTAGGTGGCGGCAGCTTGAAATAAGGGTCGGCAAGAAATTCTTCGAGCAGCGGCCGCAGCGTTCTGCCGCCGGCGGCAAGCCGGCCGTCAGCATCGAAACGACCAAGACCTGAATGCTGCATGAACAGATCCATCAGAACGTTACCCGGGCCAGTGTCAAATGCACAAACAACCTGCGGGTTTTCTGATGCACTGCTGATCGCGGTCAGGTTCGCCATACCGCCAATGTTGACAATTACACGATCGCGAACGGCATTATGACCGAACAAAAAAAGGTCGGCAAATGGAACTAATGGTGCGCCCTGGCCACCAGCAGCCATGTCGGCGGCACGAAAATTACAGATTACCGGAAAAGCAGTTCTGGCGGCAAGAAGTGCTCCGTTCATCAACTGTAAAGTGCCTGTCAAAGGCAGGTCATCCCAGATGATGGGGGTCGGTTGATGCCAGACTGTCTGGCCATGCGCCGCAATATAGTCGGGCAGGCGATCTTCGCCGGTAAAGAACTGCCGGCAGGCCAGCGCATGCAGTTCGGCAATATACGAAGCGCCCAGGGTAATGCTTACCGCATCGCCTTCACGCATCAATTTCTGAATTCGGGCAAACTGTGCCGGCGAATAATCATAGCTTTTCAGCCAGAGAAGTTCGGCTTCACCGGCGGCATTGAATTCGACAAGGCAGCCGTCGATGCCGTCGCCGCTGGTTCCGCTCATCATGCCGAGAATCTTCACCGGTTTCCCGGTAGCCTGCACCAGTTGTTCAGTCAGCATCAGCTTCTCCCTGCAAGTTTTTGATTAAAGAAGCAGATTTGGGTTCAATTCTGCAGCTTCGGCCTATCAGCCGGGTTGCTTTTTTGCTGACAGGAGGTCAGCGATACTCGGCAGCATCAGGATAGATGATGCCGGGTGCTACAGCCAAGCAATGTTTTTATAAAGTTTTCGCTCAACAGAACCGCTCTATCCTGCGCGGTTCTGCATAAGCACATCCTGTGCAAAACAAGC
>DAOQWI010000105.1:0-11546 GCA_035342015.1 Candidatus Ozemibacteraceae bacterium
CAATGACGCCTCGCTTTCAACTCTTGAAGGAGCTGGCTTTCACCCGCTCGACGCCGGCAAATTCGTTTTTTTGTATCAGGTGCTGGGCAGAAGAGGCGGAAGCCGCCGCCGCACGATCATTGTCGATATTCCTGCCGGTGAACAGGCGACCGCCGAGCGCATCGCCTCTGAATTCGGCCGACCGCTGCCGCAGAATTTCATCGAAAAACTGCGCTCAGATGCCGGTCTTGACGACCTCGACGCCGAAGAAGCCGGCGACGAGTAGAATTATTCTCTGACTGAATCGAGCCGGTATTATACTGAGCACAATTTTACGTACCTAGCCTGCATTAGCTGCCGGGAATAGTCTGTGCCGACAAAACTACCGTAAACCCCGAGTCTTTTTACGCTTGACATTTTTTTCACAAACATTTATGCTGTGATTGTGAAAAGTTTAACGAGAAAAGTTTCTCGATTAGGCTTGAAGGCAGCTAAATACGCGGAAAAGCAGGAGGTTTTATGCTGGAAAACAACGGCTTCACTTTCGAATCACTTCATACCGGCATGAGCGCCGAATTCTCTAAAACCATCACCGAAACCGACATCGTCAACTTTGCCGGCATCTCAGGCGATTTCAACCCGGTTCACATCAACGAGGAATTCGCCAGAAAAACCCGCTTCGAGGGTAGAATTGCCCACGGCATGCTCTCGGCCGCCTTCATTTCGACCGTTCTCGGCACTCGACTGCCAGGCCCCGGTTGTATCTATGTCTCGCAGACGCTTAAGTTCAAAGCTCCCGTGCGCATCGGTGATACCGTTACTGCCCACGTCGAAATTTCTGACATGAATACCGAAAAAAGCTTCGTTACCATGAAAACCATCTGCTTGGTCGGTGACAAAACCGTTATCGACGGCGAAGCGGTGCTCAAGGTGCCGCGCCGCGAAACAGTCGCAAAGGAGCATTGATATGGCTAAAGCTATGATCAGACTGAGAATGAGCCTTGCCGACGCCCATTACGGCGGCGAACTTGTCGACGGCGCCCGCATGCTGCAACTGTTCGGCGATGTCGCGACCGAACTGCTGATTCGCAGCGACGGCGACGAAGGTCTGTTTGCCGGCTACGATAAAATCGAATTCCTCGCACCAGTCTACGCCGGCGATTACATCGAAGCGATCGGCGAAATCACCCATTACGGCAATTCGTCGCGCAAAATGCGCTTCGAAGCGCGCAAAGTCATCGTGCCGCGCAAAGACATCAGCGACTCGGCCGCCGACGTTCTCGAAGAGTCGCAGATCGTCTGCCGGGCCACCGGTACCTGCGTCGTGCCGAAAGCCAAACAACGCCATTCTACTCGTATCAACGATCTCACCCTCGCCATCTGAAGCCCAGCCAAACACAAGGAGAGCACCATGGATTTTCAACTCAGCCGGGAACACCAGCTTCTCGCAACTACCCTCAAAGACTTCGCCGAAAACGAAGTGCGCCCCCTTGCCCGTGAAACCGACGAAAAAGAAGCTTTCCCGGTCAGCTCTGTCGAAAAAATGGCCCGCTTCGGCATGATGGGTATTCCGTTTCCGAAAGACTTCGGCGGCGCCGGCGGCGATAACCTCGGCTACATCATGGCCGTCGAAGCCCTGTCGAAAGTCTGCGGCACCACCGGCGTCATTCTTTCTGCCCACACCTCACTCTGTGCCGCACCCATCTATGAATTCGGCACCGATGAACAGAAACGCAGATTTCTGCCCGACCTCGCTGCGGGTCGAAAAATCGGCGCTTTCGGTCTGACCGAGCCCAATGCCGGCACCGATGCTGCCGGGCAGCAGACCGCCGCCGTGCTCAGCGGCGACAAATACATTCTCACCGGCTCGAAAATTTTCATTACCAACGCCGGTTACGCCGATGTCTACATAGTTTTTGCGATGACCGACCGCAGCAAAGGTACCCGCGGCATTTCGGCCTTTATCGTCGAAAAGGGCATGCCCGGCTTCTCGATCGGCAAAAAAGAAGAAAAAATGGGCATTCGCGGCTCCTCAACCTGTGAACTGATCTTCGAAAATGTCGAAGTTCCGGTCAGCAATCTTCTTGGTCGCGAAGGCGGCGGCTTTGGCCTGGCGATGAAAACGCTCGACGGCGGCCGCATCGGCATCGGTGCTCAGGCACTTGGTCTGGCGCAGGGCGCCATCGATGAAACGGTCAAATACGTTAAAGAGCGCAAACAGTTCGGCAAAACGATCGGCTCCTTTCAGAACACCCAGTTCCAGCTTGCCGACATGCAGGCGAGAACCGACGCTGCCAGACTGCTCGTCTACCGCGCCGCCTGCCTGAAAGACGCGAAACAGCCTTACAGCACCGAAGCGGCGATGGCCAAGCTCTTTGCCTCAGAAACCGCGATGGCCGTGACCACAATGGCGGTGCAGCTGCACGGCGGCTATGGCTACACCCGTGAATACCCGGTCGAGCGCATGATGCGCGATGCCAAGATCACCGAAATCTACGAAGGCACCTCAGAAGTGCAGAAGATGGTCATTTCTGCGGCCGTGCTCAAATAAGCTGAAGGAGACAACATGAAAATCATCGTCTGCATCAAGCAGGTTCCTGATACAACCGAAGTAAAAATCAATCCGACCACCGGAACCCTCATCAGAGAAGGCGTTCCGAGCATCATCAACCCCGACGACAAGAGTGGCCTCGAAGCCGCCCTCGTTCTCAAAGAACAGCAGGGCGCCCATGTCACCGTTCTTTCGATGGGCCCGCCACAGGCCGATCTCGCTCTCAGAGAAGCCCTGGCGATGGGTGCCGATCAGGCGATTCTTCTCTCTGACCGCGCGTTCGGCGGTGCCGACACCTGGGCCACTTCAAGCACTCTGGCTGCCGCGATCAGAAAGCTCGAATGGGACCTGATCATCTGCGGGCGCCAGGCGATCGACGGCGATACGGCCCAGGTCGGGCCGCAGATTGCCGAGCATCTCAAGGTCCCGCATGTCAGCTACGTCAGCGAACTGCAGGTCAGGGAAAAGGCCATCGAGGTCAAACGCAAATTCGAAGATGGCTGGCAGCGCCTGCGCGTGCAGTTTCCCTGCCTGATCACGACTCTTAAAGACATGAACCAGGCCAGATACATGTCGATGGCCGGCATCTACGACGCCTACAAGCAGGAAGTGAAAGTCTGGGGCCTTGCCGATATCGATGTCGATCAGGCCAATATCGGTCTGAAAGGCTCACCGACCAGGGTTAAGGCCTCTTATACCAAAGGCACCCGCTCGGCCGGCAAAGTTTACGAAGTTGACCCGCGCGACGGTGCCCGAATCATCGTCGAGAGCCTGAAAGAAAAGTTCATCATCTGAGCGGCAGGAGAAAAACAATGAATATATCTGAATATCGTGGTGTGATGGTTTTTGCCGAACAGCGGCGCGGTGAGATTCAGAAGGTTGCCTACGAGCTGCTCGGAGCCGGTCGTGGTATCGCCGATACCCTGCAGGAACCGCTGATCGCAGTTCTCGCCGGCACGCATCTGACTGATGCCCAGGCTGCGAGCCTGATTGCCCACGGCGCCGACCGCGTCATACTCGTTGACGATCCGCGTCTCGGCGTTTACATGACCGAGCCTTTTACCAAAGCTCTGACCGCAGTTATCAGCACCGAGAAACCCGGAATCGTGTTCTTCGGTGCCACCACCATCGGGCGCGATCTGGCCCCGCGCGTCTCGGCAAGACTCAAAACCGGGCTGACTGCCGACTGCACGGCTCTGGCAATCGATGATGCCAGTCGCAACCTGCTGATGACGCGACCTGCGTTCGGCGGCAACATCATGGCGACAATCATCTGCCCCGAACACCGGCCGCAGATGTCGACAGTGCGCCCCGGCGTCATGCGCCGGCTCGAAGCCGATACGGCCAGAAACGGCGAAACGGTCAGGTTCGCATGCAAAATCGAGCCTGCCGACGTCAATGTCGAAATTATCGAAGAAGTCGTGCAGAAGGAAGAGAAGAAGAATATCGAAGATGCTTCTGTTCTCGTTGCTGGTGGTCGCGGCCTCGGAAACCCCGAAAACTTTCAGTCTTTGCAGAACCTGGCAGAAATGCTCGGCGGTCAGGTCGCCGCCTCACGCGCTGTCGTCGATGCCGGCTGGACAAGCCAGGACAAGCAGGTCGGCCAGACCGGCAAAACCGTGCGCCCCGATCTCTACCTCGCCTGCGGTATTTCGGGCATGATTCAGCACGTCGCCGGCATGGAAGAATCAGGCTTCATCGTCGCCGTTAACAAGAACAAAGATGCCCCGATCTTCGCTTATGCCGATATCGGCATCGTTACCGACGTGAACCGCCTGCTGCCGGCCCTGCAGGAAGAACTCAACCGCGCCCGTTCCGTCTGACCCGCTAAAAGCCGTGCCTCTGCTACACCGCAGGGGCACGGCTTTTTTATGAGAATTGTTGCCGGTGCCGACTGATGATATAATTCTTCTACAGCTGTTAAAAACAGCTGTTTAACAATACGTCTGCAGCTCGCCAATACTGCCTGAAGCCGTTGCCAGTAGCAGGCGCAAGAGAGGAAATTATGGAAAAATCAACTAATGGTGTGCTGGCAATGTGGGTCTTTTTCATGGCATTCGTTGGTTCAATGGTTTTCAGGGCCTGTTCGCCAGATGAACACAAAAGCCATGCCAGCTGGGCAGGATTTTTGAGCACATTGCTGCCTCTTGCCGGGTATTTTGCTGCCGGAGTTGTTTTTTCTGAGCCATCTGCGCCTCTGGTAACGCTGGTCGTCATCCTGCTTGTGGGCATTATCGGTCTGTTCGTCGCAGCCAGAGCAATTGACCCTGATGAAGAGGACAACCTGACAGGGCAGTGGATGAAAGCGCTGGGCATAACTTTTATTCTAGGCGTCTTTTCAATACTGCCACTTGGCTTTGCGTTGTCAGTTGCAGCTTATAGCAACTGGGATCGCCCGTAGACGCTGCAGATAATCTATAGGCTCGTATTGGCATTAATGGAGCGGGCGCAGCGAATGCTTCTTTGCCGTAATGCCCTCTGAGACGGCATTAGAGAAAGTGCCGGCCTTTGCGCGGGATCGTTTAAATAAAAAATAACAGCCCTGTAGCCTTATTATAACAGCCTGGAGAGCGATTCTTAAAAGCTTGCTGGCAATTTAAAGTTTGTAATCAGATTCATTAATTGTTACTTTTAAAACATTACAATTTTAAAAGAATTTTCAGGAGGCCTTTTAGTGAGTTCTGGTTGTAGATTTTTCTTTTTGCTAGTCGTTTTGGTGATGTTTACTGGTTGTAACCTTTTTGACAGAGACAGTTCCGGGGCGTTTAACCAGATTGAAGTGCCTAAGACAGGCAATGCAAACGTCAAGTTTCAGGTCATCGTGCCTGAAACAGATAAAAAAGAAATCAAACCCTCGCTGCGCCTCTCGGGTAATGCCACCGTCGATTTCAAGCTGGTGCTGGTTTTCCCGGGCGCAGAAGGCAACGCTCAGACAGTGATATTGCAAAAAAGCGCAACCGTTTCTGCAGATGGCAGCGCCGAAGTTTCTTTTGCCGGTGTTCCGGAGACGGCGGTTATCGGCCAGATTCAGATCAATGGCGGCAATCTTGGTGGCAAAACCAGTTTTCATGGTGCTGCCGACCTTAAAAGCGGCGACAACGTCGTGGAAGTCGCGCCCGTGGGCTCTGGCCATACAACCGATGTTGCCGCCGGGGTCATGCTCGAAATCATCAGAATACCTGAAATTATCAAAGCTGCGCCGGCAAACCTTGTTTCTGCCATCGGCACTTCGGTTCAGACAACGATCAATTTGAATCTGAGCGGCTCTGAACTTTATAGCGATGCTTTGAACCGGTTTGTAACTTCTCCGCAGCTTTCTTCGCTGTCGCTGACAAAACTTACGGTTGGCAATGATGGCAGTATAACGGCTGAAAGTGGCTCACAGACCCTCTGGAATAAAACTTCCACTGAACTCTGGCAGGAAGTGACAGGTGCTGGCGATATCAAGGCCATGCGGGTGATCAGGCAGGGATTCAGTAATACCAGCCAGCCACTGGTCGCATTTTCCGATCTGCAGAACGCTAAATTTGCTCTTGCATACCTGGGCTCAGACGGTAAAATTACCAGTTATTTTCTCGCCGACGGCAGCAGCCTTTCTCACATGTCTGCTGTTCAGGCGGTTGCTGATGATAACTCGGTAATTCTGGGCGCAGTTGCCAACGGTGTACCCGTTATACTCAGATGGAACGGCAAAGATTCTGTTGCTGCCGGCTGGCCCGTTTCAGACAGTGCCGTGCTCTGGTCTTCTGCTTTTGCTTACACAACTGCCGCCTCCGCAATTCCTCACCCGCAAATAGAACAGTTATCTTTCGAGCCAGGCGTTAGAGAGGCCCTCAAATGTGTGGTCCGCAACCCCAAAAGCCTTATGCTTCAGGAGTATTCAATTACTCTTGCCGGCATCATTGAGCCACTCTTTTCACCGGCTGCTGAAGCAATGTTCGCTTTAACGGCACTTCCGGGCAACCGGTCGGTCACCCTGCACTGGGACGCCATTCCTGACGCAGAATTCTATAACCTTTACTGGAGCCTTTCGGCCGATGTTCCGCTTACCGGCGATGGCGTGAATATGATAAGTCGCGTGAATCGGCCGTTTACGCACTCTTCTCTCAAAGAAGGGCAGACCTACCATTACGTCATTACCTGGACCATCAACAACCAGGAGAGCGCGCCATCAAAAGTGGCAGCGGCTACGCCATGGTATATGGAAGCGCCGCAATTTTATCGTGTTACCTATTACGGCAACGGGCAGACTGGTGGCCAGGTTCCGGTTGACGCTGCTTCTTACCGCCCCGGCGATAAGGCCGCAATTCTCACGCCCGACAGTTCGCTTCTCAGAAGTGGTTTTGAATTTGCCGGCTGGAATACCGCCGCAGACGGATCTGGCACTGATTACACGTTCGGGCAGCAGGTTGAACTCAGCAGCGCAGATTTGCTGCTTTACGCAAAATGGCGCCCGGTTTCATACCGGGTAACCTATGATGGTAACGGCAATACTTCTGGAACCGTGCCAGCGCAGGCAAGTTACGCCAGCGGTGCCCAGGTTACCGTTGCTGGTAATACCGGCTCGCTGCAAAAGACCGGTTATATTTTTGCCGGCTGGAATACAGCTGCAGACGGCAGTGGAACAGGCTATCAGGCCTCTGCGGTCTTAACGGTTGCAAATGCTGACGTGACTCTTTACGCCGTCTGGAATTCACTTGCCAGAGTGACTTACCATGGCAATAACAATACTTCCGGCGAGGCACCCGTTGATTCAAGCGTTTACAAGGCGGGCGACACTGTAACTCTTCTTGGTAACAGCGGTTCGCTGGCCCGCACCGGCTTCGAATTTATCGGCTGGAATACCGCCGCCGATGGCACTGGCACTTCTCTGGCGGCTGGCGCAACCACAACCATGCCGGCTGAAGGTCTGGTGTTCTATGCCAGATGGCGCTCTACCACCAGGTATAAGGTTACATTTTTGGGTAATGGCAGTGACGGTGGGGCCGTGCCGGCTGCGCTGTCGCACCTGGAAGGCGAAACTGTAACCGTGCCCGGCAACACCGGCGGGCTTACTAACGCCGGAAAAACCTTTTTCGGCTGGAACACCAATGCCGATGGCTCAGGGCTGGAATATACACCTGCTGAAACTTTCATTATGGGGGCGGCTGACGTAAGTCTTTACGCCCAGTGGCAGGAATTTGCCGGCGGTGATGGCACCTCAGCCTCGCCATATCTTGTTGCCAGCCCTGAGCAGCTCAATCGGGTGCGTAATCATCTTGAAGCTCACTTCAGACAGATTGCCGATATCGATATGAACGGCACGGTTTACAGCGCTGGCAATGGCTGGGTGCCGATCGGCAGCACCACTTTGGCTTTTCCGAGCCTTAAATTCAAAGGCACTTACGACGGCGACGGCAAAAAGATTTCGAACCTGTTTATTGACCGTCAGACCGAAGAATCTGTCGGCCTGTTTGGCTACGTTGATAACGCGGTCATCAAGAATCTCACTGTTGAAAATGCCGATGTTACCGGCAAAAATGCCGTCGGCATTCTGGTCGGCACTGTGAACACAGGTACCATCACCAACTGCCATTCATCTGGCAAGGTGCGCTGCATTTCAGCGCGTTCCGGCGGTCTGGTCGGGTCAGGCATGAGCATAACCCTCCAGGATTCTTCATCGAGTGCTTCAGTAAAAGGTTTAACTTTTCAGGGCGGCCTGATTGCTGACGTGAGCGCTTATCTGACCCTGTCTTCAATAACCAACTGTCATGCTTCCGGGGCGGTTATCGGTAGCTACACCGTTGGCGGCCTGGTCGGCAATATCGATGGTAAAAGCACAATAAAGGTGACGCTGAGTAATTCATATGCAACCGGCAATGTGTCGGGTGATAATCACAGTATTGGCGGTCTGGTTGGCTCACATGGCGGTTATTCAGAAATTTCGGGCTGCTATGCCGAAGGAACCGTAACTGCGCTTGCAAGAACCGACGGATACGCCGTTCAGAGTGTTGGCGGTCTGGTTGGTATGAATTACGGCAAGATAGGCACTTCGCATGCTGCCGGGGCAGTCGCCGGCGGCTTTCAGGTCGGCGGTCTGGTAGGTACAAGCGAATCTGGTTCTATTAACCGCTGCTATGCAACCGGCAATGTTAATACCAGCAGCGACAGGGCCGGTGGCCTCGTCGGTCTGAACTATGCTGAAATCAACGATTCGTATGCAACTGGCAGTGTAACCGGCAATAATCGCGTTGGTGCCCTTCTGGGGCTTTTCCATACTGGTACAGTAAGCCGATGCTACGCTGCCGGTCTGGTAAAAGGCGGCAACCTGCAGCCAAACATTGGCGGCCTGTGTGGTTTTGCCGATGGAACCATTGTCGCTTCGTATTGGGACACCGGTATGACCGGCCAGTCCACCTCATCCGGTGGTGGCTCACCTCTCACCACTTCCCAGATGAAGCAGCAGGGAAGCTTCAGTGGCTGGGATTTCTCAGGCGTGTGGGAAATGAAAACCGACAGCTACCCGACTCTGCGCTGAAAAAGCGATGCTGCCGGGCCTTCGTGATAATCACGGGGGCCCGGTTTTTTATGGTTCAGACTTTCGTTAAAAATTACGGCTGAAAAATAGCGGGTCAGCGCCGGAAGGCGCTGACCCGGAGTGTTGGTTAAATCTGTTTGCTTATATTTGCTTCAGGGCCTGGTTGAGCCATTTGAGGTCTTTTTTGACATCGGCGGCGACGAAGGCACGGTCGATATCGCTCCATTTCGCCGGGTCGAGCTGTTTGGCGGCGTTTTTCAGGTATGAGAGGCGCAGTTTTTCCATGTCCTGGCGGTGGCCCTTAACCTGGGCGAGGCGTTCGGGAATGACGATACTCTTGCCGTTGACGCCTTCTTCGGGGTTGCCGCGGCGCACTTCGATGCCCATTTTCTGGGCAAAAGACAGCTGCGAGTTATGATGCTTGCCGGCGCCGGTGTATTCGGTTTCCTGAACGACGATGATCTTGTCGGCATCCATTTCGCGGGCCAGGGAAACGGCGCCGGTCAGACTGGTATTGCCGGCCGGGCCGCGTTCGATACCTTCGAGCTTGGCGAGCAGTTCGGTGACATAGAAAACTTCGCCCTGATTGACGAGAATGTAGTCATCCATGTAGCGCATGCTGCGGGCGGCATTGCGTGGCACATCGGTGCGGTCGGGCCAGGTTGCGAACGGCACGCCGAAGCCGGTATGGCCGGTTGTGAACGATTTGCGGTTAAAATCTCGGTCAGAGGCCATGTGCAGACCTGAAAGATCGACGGAACAGGCGATCACCTGGGCGTTGCAGCCGGCGGCGAGCATGCCGCGCGCGGTGCCGGTGAGGTTGCCGCCCCCGGCATGGGTGATCATGACCGCATCGGGGTCTTTACCGGTCATCGAGCGGATCTGATTGGCCAGTTCGTAGCCGAGGCTTTCGACGCCCTTGATTCCGAATGGGGTGTAGAGCGAGGCATTGAAAAAGCCGGTTTCTTCGAGGGTCAACAGCAGGTAATAGAATAATTCGGGGCCAACCGACAGCTTGATGACTTCGGCGCCGAAAGCTTCGCATTTGCGGCCCTTTTCGACGATTTCGGGCTGGCCGATGCCTTTTGAGTCGAAGACTTCCTGAACGATGATGCATTTGAGACTGCGCTGGGCAGCCTGCGAGGCAACGGCGGCGCCGTAGTTGCCGGAAGTGGCGGCAATGACGCCCTTATAGCCCTTCTGGGCGGCGACATAGGCAGAAATCGAAGCGCGGCGGGCCTTGAAACTGCCGGAAGCATTGGCGGCCTCGTCTTTGACGAAGATGCGGGCGCCTTTTCCCGGGGCACTGATTTTGCGAACGGCGGCGGTCAGATTGTGCAGTTCGAACATCGGAGTGTTGCCGACCTTGGTTTCGCTCTGAATTCTGATGATATCTTCGAGCGTGAAGCCGCAGTCGTTCATCATGCGTTCGTAGTCGAAGGCGAGTTCGCCCTGACGGTAGGTTTCGTAATCGAGGCCCATCGACGACTTCATGATCTCGTTCTTGCGGGCCATCACTGCCTGATAAGAATTATCGCGGGTCATATTTCGCCTCCGATGCCGATAGTCAGCAGTTCTTCGACGGTATCGCCGAAACTGTGGGTGTAGTGGGGGTGAATGACCTTCAGATTGCCGGTTACCATTCTGCCGCTGAGGGTTTTGACGGTAACTTCGGTGCCATAAAGCGAATCTGCCGTCAGAAAGCCGGCAACCCTCATAACATAGGGCGTGTGACGGGTATCTTCGGGCACCTGCGGCGCCCGCTGTTCGGGGGTGAGAAGAATTTTTTCGACTTCAACCCAGGTTCCTGCTTTGACTTCGTTCATTCCGGTAACCTCTTTACTATAACTTTGCAGCGCAAAACACCCTGATTATAGCACCCTGAAATTAAAGAGCAAGCCCCGTGCAAACGACTTATTGGTGATCGAAAAATTAATCGTTTTACCGGTTCGGCGGCCCGGTCTAGCAGCCGGCGTTCTTTTTGCTGTTAATAAAAAAGCCCGCCGGCCAGGCCAGAAAACTGGCGGCCGGCGGGCTCGAAGAACAAAATCAGCGATAGAGACCGGTCGGGTCGCAGACAGTAATTTCCTGAGTGTCTTTTGCCAGGTAATCTTTTCTTTCCGGCAATCCGGTGGTCGAAGCACGAATTGAAAACAGGCCTGAAGACTGATTGGAAAACCGCAACTGGATTGTGCCCCAGTCATTGTGGTCTTTCAAAATTGTTTTACCGGGTGTGTCGGTCGGGTTCAAGTCAAGGGCAAAACTGGAATCTGTCTTATCGCCATCACCGTTGAAATCTACGCCTGAGCTGCTCGATCGGCCGAAGGCGGTCGATTCAGTGATGCTGTTTTCATCTATGTCTGTGCTGGTGCCATCAGAATAATCCAGCAGCATGCTTGCTGAATGCGGGTTATTGTGCAGGCTGGCCCAGTCTCCGGTTGGCAGATATCTGGTTTTGAAGATCGTTTCACCGACGTCGCTGTAGCGGTAGTAATAATA
>DAOQWI010000106.1:0-11476 GCA_035342015.1 Candidatus Ozemibacteraceae bacterium
AGCAGCAACCATAAAATGAAAAGCTTCAAGACGTTTCTTTTCATGCTGTATCCTCATTGTTTTGCGTATCTTAATCTTATTGCATGCCGGCCGGCGAGTCAAACCCCGAGGCGGTAAAATTGGCAGAAACTATTAGCCCTGATGTGCGGTATGGGGTATATTGAATTTATAAAACCCTGAAAGACAGATTCATGTACCCTTTTCACAATCTTTCTTTAAAGCTGCGCAGCCTGCAGATGCTGCTGCCGCGCCGTGATTTCATCACTGCGACGGCGGTTTGGCTGGCTATTTCGGCGCTGCTGGTAATTTTCAACAGTCTGACGACGCCGTTCGACAACCGGCTTAAAGACCTTAAGATCAAATTCAATGCCAGTTATGTCAAGGCGACGATTCCGGCTGATATTCTGCTGCTGTCGATCGACAGTGAAACTCTGGCCACCGCGCCGCACAAATGGCCATGGCCGCAGTCATACTGGGCAAAACTGTTGCGCCGCATTAACGAAGAAGGTCAGCCAAAGGCGGTGATCATCGACGTTTATTTTCAGACACCTGAATCAGACGACGATACCGAGCTGAAAGTCTTCGCCGAAACGATCGGCGAGACCGGCCGCACCGGGCTGGTCGCCCTTTACGAAGAGATCGTCACCAATTTCGGCCGGCAGCTCAAATTTGTGCCACCGCACAAACTGCTGCGCCGCAACGCCGCCTTTTCAGGGCTTTCGCAGCAGCCAATCGATGAAGACGGCAAAATCAGGTCGTTTCTGCTGCGCGACATGCGCATCGACTGCCGCCACATCGCCTGGGAACTCCTCGACAAAGTCGACATGCCGGTCGCCCACAAAAATGAACTCATGCGCCGCGACAAGGCGGTCGCCCTCATTGATTTTGCGACTTCAGAAACCGGAGTTTCACAGCTGAGCATCAAACAGCTGCTCGAAGACGACCTGCATTTTGAATACCTCAAAGACCGCATCGTGGTGATCGGCGCTACGGCGCCGGTTCTGCACGACTATCACCAGACGCCGCTCGGGCTGATCACCGGCCCCGAAATCATCTGCAACACGATCGTGACTCTCGGCGCCGGGCATTTTCAGCTGCTCGGTGACTCGATGACCAGCCGACTGTTTTATTACCTTGCCGGCACGCTGCTGGCGCTGCTGATTTTTTCTGACTTCTTCAAAGACAACGTCAGGCAGATGGTTCTTATGTGGCTGGCGCTGCCGGTTCTGCTGTTCTTTGTCTCGTTTCTGCCGCTCGAACACCCGCCGGTCATTCTGACCTGGTTCGGCTACACAGTCGCGGCCAGCATCATTTTCATTCTGCTGCGTTTTCTCGAAATTTCCGAACTGCGCCAGCAGCTGCTCGAAGCCGAAATCTGCGGCACGATTCAGAAGAATTTCTTTCCGGCCGAGAATCTTGTCGACCCGCGCGGCCTGACCTGCTACGGCCGTTGTATTCCGCAGAAGGATGCGGGCGGCGACTTTTACGACTTTTTCAAACTCGCCGACGGCAAGGTCTTTTTCATGCTCGGCGACGTTACCGGCCACGGCATTTCGGCAAGTATGATCACCACCGCCGCCAAAACCGTCGTTATTCTAGAATCCGAAAAAGAAAATTTCGATCTGCAGAATCTGCTGCAGGAAATCGGCTACACCATCTTCAGCATGACTAACAAGCGCCGCATGATGTCGGCAGTAGCAGGCATCATCGACCTCGAAAACCGTAAGCTGACGCTCGCTTCCGCTGGCCATCTTCCCAGTGTCATGAAGCTGGGGGCGACGGCTACCGAACACCCGTTGCCCGGGCTGCCGCTTGGCGTTGCCAAAAAAAAGCGACCGATGTCGATCAAAGAAATTGAGATTCCGGAAAACGGAAAACTTTTTATCTATTCTGATGGTATTATTGAAGGGTTAAACTGGTCGAATGAAATGCTCGGCTATGACACCTTCTACAAAATGGTAGCCGAGCTGCCTGACGGGCAGAGCTGCGAAAAAGACGTCGACGATCTTCTGGCACAGCTCAAGGTACACGCTCAGGGCAGGAATTTTGAAGACGATGTAACGTTACTTGTATTAGATTTTGCAAAAGGGGAACCAGAAAAAAATGAAGAGAAATCTTAAAGTTTTTGCAGTTTTGTTTGTGGGCTTGCTGGCGGCAATGACCGGTTGTGGCAGTCAGGGCGACCCGGTCGCGAAGATTACCACCGTCAAAGGCGCGGTTTCGACCAAACTGGCGGGCGCGGCTGATTTTGCCACGGCAGCGGCTGAGCAGATGCTGCGCTCTGGCGATGCCATAAAAACCGGCGACGATGCCGATGCCGATCTCGAAATTATCTCAGACAAGAGCCAGATTCGGCTCAGCAGCAACACTTTTCTCGAAATCAAGAATTTTACCGAAAAAGAACTCAGACAGA
The DNA here is from genome assembly GCA_035342015.1 of Candidatus Ozemibacteraceae bacterium. Taxonomy (GTDB): domain Bacteria; phylum Muiribacteriota; class Ozemobacteria; order Ozemobacterales; family Ozemobacteraceae; genus Rifleibacterium. The sequence continues at coordinate 2,414 of DAOQWI010000106.1, forward strand.
TCAGCGGCATTGCCATTTACAACGTAACCCCGCAGGACCGCAAGCTCAAAATCCAGACGCCGCAGGGCATGGCAACCGTTCTTGGCACAGTGCTGCGCATTGACGCTTCAGAAACCGAAACCGTTGTCAGCGTCGAAAAGGGCAAAGTCGGGTTCTCAAAGAAGGCCGGCCACGAAGTTATCATCGAAAGCGGTATGAAATACTCGACCAGCTTTACCGAAGATGCGGCTCAGCCAATCGACCCGTTCGAACTCGAAAAGACTTTCCATGGTGATGACCTCAAACCGGTGATCAACCCGAGATAAAAGATTCTGAATGCAGCTGCAGACTTATTTTGTCTGCAGCTGTTTTTTTTTCCGGCTTAAGGTTATAATTTGCGGTAATTAAACCGGAGGCTGTGACGAGTGACATTGAGAACATTTCTGCTGCTGTTGTTCACCAGTATTTTTCTGGTCGGGCCGGTAATTGCCGACTCGGAAACCCGCCCGGCAACGCCGGCAGAAAAAGATTTCTACGAAAAAGTCATCGCCGCCTGTACCGGGTCGGTCTCCGGCGTCAGTCTGTGGCAGAAAATCGACGAATCGGGGCACGAAACGGCTGAATATGAGAATATTTCACCAGGCACCGAGAACATGCCTCTTGTCTACCACTATTACGCCGAATGGGCTGATCAGGAACGGCTCGAAAAGGCCAGCAACGAAATCAGTGCCGCGCTGGCTGAAAAGCTGCCGGAAATACCTGAAGCCTCGGAAAGCCACGATGTAAGAGAGCTTGAGGAACTGTCTGAGCAGGTCGCAGCCGCAGCGGCGGCCGGCAATATGACAGAGGTAGAGCGCCTCAACAGCATGGCCGAAGAAATTTCGGCACGCAGCGAGGCTATTTTCGCCGAATCTGACCGGCAATTTCGCGAGGTCATCGAAAAACTCGCGGCCCGGGATGCCAGAGCAGTTGTCAGAATCGGGGTCAATCAGTTTTATCAGGGCTTCGACGGTGAGCCGGTTGCCGGCAAACTCAGCGATGGCACAGAGATTTTTCGGGTTGAAAATGGCCGGATGTATAATGAAACCTGGGTCGAAGGTACAACCTATGTAATTCTGGGCAAAGACTGGAAACTGCAGCATGATGAAGCCGGCGCCAGCATGGAAAAGCCAGAAGCACCCGAAGTTACGTATAACCGGGTTCAGTCGGTTGTAATCGCAGTTGAAGCAGAGCAAAAGAGAGCTCTGCAGATTCTTGAAACAATGAATCTTAAATTGATCAAAAGTTTACTGGACTGACAGATCATGGAAAAATCAATGTATTGGGATGAATCTTTAAGTGTTGGCTGCGATCTGATCGACGGTCAGCACAAAGAATTGATCAATCTGGTTGCAGAGCTCGAAGGATCAGCGCGCACCGGGCTTACCAATGAGCAGCTTGCCCGTGCCCTCAAATTTATCGTCAGCTATACGCGGCACCATTTTTCGGCCGAAGAAGAACTGATGCGGTCAATCGGGTTCGACGAACTGCCACAGCACAAAGAAATACACAACGAGCTCATTCACAAGGTAACTGAAATTCTGCTGCAGATGAAGGAAGGCAAAGATCCTGAAGCCCCCGGTCTAATTCAGTTCTTCATCGAATGGGTAAAAAAGCACGTCAGCGAAGAAGACAAGAAAATCGGAACTTACTGGCGAACATGGAGTAACGGAGCAAAGGTTATGGATTGTAAGGTTAAATCGGTATCAGAACGTCGTGCCGCGATTATTCCGAGACTCGACAAACTCAAAGAACTTTTCAGAATCAAACTGATCGAGATCGATGATTTTAAAGCCAAGAAGCAGAGTCTTTTCGAGAGTTTGTTCGTAGAGCTTGGGCCCAACAAGATTGCCGAAGGGCTTTCTGACCTCGATCATTTTCTCAAAGCCGATATCATCGGCAGCAAAGAGCGCGACCTGATCATTGAAGGATATCTGCGCAAACTTGACCCGGAAGCTGATCTGGAAAAGATCACCGAAGTCGAGGACAAGCTGATTTTCGTCAGACTGCTGCGCGAACGCGAACTGATCAACGAAGAAAAATTCAATCAGCTGAAAACCAGAATTCTCGAAGCAATCTAAAAAAAGGAACGCTGACGCGACTCCCGGCCATCATGGCCTCCGCTGCGTTGCGCCCGTGAGCGCTGACGCGACTCTCGGCCATCCTGGCCTCCGCTGCGTTGCGCCATCCGTGGCGCAAAAAAGACCGCCTGCGTGAGCAGGCGGTGTAATATATGGCAAGCATCATGATGATGCTTCGAGAACAATCAGGAGGGCATCAAAATGGCCAGAAATTGTTGTCGTTCCAGATGCGTTCGCTGATAACGCGATCGATCTCGAGCAACTGGTGCAGATGCACTCTTTCCCAGCGGGTGAGCCAGCTGTAGAGCTTTTTCTCTTCAGGGTCGGTGGCCGATTCGGCCCGTTCAGAATAGACTTTTACGGCTCGCTCCTCCATGGAAATGGCAGCGGAAACAGCTGCCGATTCATAGTCAGCGCCATTGATGAGCTTGATTATTTCATTACTGAGAACCTGATCGGCGGTCTGCCTGATATCGATGCTTTCGTCGAAGCTGCCGGCCTCGAAGCGGCCGCGTTCCTTCATTGCTTTGTACTGTTTTAGCAGGGCATGAATGTGATTCTGCTCTTCTTCAGCCATCAACTGGAAAAAATCCCGTACAGAAGCATGCTGAGTGTGTTCGGCAACCTTGCTGTAAAATGACTTGCCACGCTTTTCGAGCAGCAGAGCCTGTTTAATGATTTCAAGAGAACGTTCGACGGTCATTTTGTGCCTCCCTGAATTTTACTGTCGCTTTTTACCAATAATATAAAGCTCCGGCATAAACGCAACCGGAAAATGATATAATTAAACAAGAATCAATCGGAGATTTTGAACCATGAAAGCTCAATTTGTCTACTGGCGCGATGAAGATTTCTGGATCGGTTATTTATCAGATTTTCCCGACTACCGAACTCAGGGCACTACCCTCGACGAACTCAAAGAAAACCTTAAAGACCTCTATAAAGATCTCACATCAGGGGCAATACCTTGTGCAAGACGGATCGACGAGCTTGAAGTAGCATGAAAAGAAGCGAACTTTTAAAAAAGCTCGCACAGATAAATTGCGTGTTTATAAGGCACGGCGGCAATCACGACTGGTATCAAAACCCACGAACCAGAGTCTCACAACCAGTACCACGACACAACGAAATAAATGAAAAGCTGGCAAAGCACATTCTCAAAATGCTCAAAGACTTTGATTGAAAAGATTTTAAAGCATCTCTTTGAGGGCGAGAGAGAAGAGTTTGATACCTTCGCGGGTTTTCAGCAGACGATATGATTCGACCCAGTCTTTGACAGCCTTGTATTGCTGCGGTTGAAGAGCGAGAGCATACATTATATTCATTCCCGGCCAGACTTCGGTATCGAGACGGGTGCCACCACCGCGGCCAGAGCCATAAACTGTTGGCAGCAGCGTGTAACCGGTAATAAGATTCTTTTTAAACAGCTTTTCCAGGTCTTCCTGCAGCGTTGCACTGCAGACAAGCATGACAAATTCCATTTTTAGTTCTCCTGTGTTCGCGATGGCAAATCCCCGGAATGGCGCAGCCCGTTTCTCTTCACTGGCGCTGGTCTTCTGGCACGAGCCAGCGGCGCATCAGATGATAAATTACCGGCATCAGAACCAGCGTCATGATCGTTGAAACGAACAGACCGCCGATAACACTCAGGCCGATCGGCACCCAGACTTCTGAACCATCACCGGTAGACATGGCCATCGGCACCATGCCGAGAGCGGTAGTGCAGGTAGTCGACAGCACCGGACGCAGACGGTTTTTGCCGGCGTCGATAAGAGCCTGGCTGAGATGTACACCGCGCCGGATCAGCATATTGATGTAGCTGATCAGAACAATGCCGTTGTTAACGACGATACCGATGAGAATGATGAAGCCGAGCAGTGACACGACCGAAATACGGTTACCGGTAATTACCAGCAACTGAATCGCGCCCATGAAACCGAACGGAATGCTGAGAAAGATGATGAACGGTGCCAGCAACGACTCAAACTGCGAAGCCATGACCATGTAAACGAGAATCATGCCGAGCACGGCGGCCTGCAGCATCAGCAGAAAGGATTCGACGCGTTCCTTTTCGTTGCCGCTGAATTCCCAGCTGAAGCCCGGGGGCACCGGCACGGTCTTCATTATTTCAGCAGCTCTGGCGATAACGGTGCCAGGGTCGGTGTTGAATACCTGCCCGCTGATTTTGATGTAGCGCTGCTGTTCTGAGCGCTCGATGCGGGTCGGGCCAATCGTCTGAATGATGTTGGCCAGATTGCTCAACCTGACCGGCTCATTTGTCGGGGTCAGCATACTGACCTGATCAAGGTCTTTGAGATTCAGACGATCTTCGGCGCGAAGTCTCACTTCGACGTCGTATTCTTCGCCGCCTTCGCGGTATTTGACGGTCTTATCACCGCTGAAATAAAGTTCGATCGCCCGTGCCACATCAGTAACGTTGAGGCCGAGAGACGAAACCTTTTCGCGGTCGACCTTTACCTGCAACTCAGGCTTCGCAAGCTTCTGACTGATTTCGATGTCTTTCAGGTTCTCGATCTGGCCGAGGGCTTTGACGATGCTGCGGGCAAAAGTCACGCCCTGGTCGAGGTCGTGCCCGAAAATGTCGATCGAAAAATCAGAACTGGCGCCCATGATCATCTCGCCAATCGGGTCAGAGGTGGTAAATCTGATGATCGCACCGGGAATTTTGTCGGTATATGGCCTGACCCGGCTGATAATATCTTTGGCACTGGCAGCACGGGTGTTTTTTGACGTCAGCACCATCTCAACCTTGCCGGTATTCGAAGCTTTCTTCGGGTTGAACATCACCTGTTCGGCCGATTCACCGACACCGAAGGTAATGACGCACGATTTCATTTCGGGCACATGCTCTTTGAGAATGTCATAAATCTGCATGCAGACGTTGCGGGTCTCTTCGAAGCGGGTACCGGTGGGCAGTTCTACTTCCATGAACAGGAAACCCTGGTCCTGCTGCGGCATATATTCAACGCCGACGAGCGGAATCAGGGCCAGCGAAAACATGAACAGCGCAACCAGGCCGGCGAGCACTTTCCAGCGATTGCGCAGCGCTTTTTTAAGAAAACTGCCATAAGCCTCTTCGAGCCGTTCAAGCAGTCGCCCGGAAACCGCAAAAAGCTTGTGCTCACGCAGATCACCGGTTTTGAGAAACTTCGAGCAGAGCATCGGCGTCAGCAACAACGCTGAAAACAGAGAAGCAATCAGCGCCATGGTTACAATCGTAGCCAACTGCCCGAAAATAATCTTGGTGATACCGGTGGTAAAAATGATCGGCAGGAAAATGGCAACCGTTGTCATCGTCGAGGCGACAACCGCCGAACCCATCTCTGCTGCACCCCATATCGCGCTCTCACGCGGGGTTACGCCCCTTTCGGCATAGCGCTTGACGTTATCGAGAATGACGATCGAGTTGTCAACAACCATGCCGACCGCAATCGCAAGACTCGACATCGAGATCTGATTGATTGTGTAATCATTGAGGTACATCAACAAAAAGGTAATGATCAGAGAGGTTGGCACCGAAACGCCGATAATCAGACTGGCTCGCAGGTCTCTGATGAAGAAAAGAATGACAAAGAAAACGCCGACGCCGCCCATGAGCAGTGCACTTTTCAGGTTGTCAACGGTGCTTCTGATAAAATTGGCCGAATCAAAAAATTCGTGAATTTTAACGTCAGCCGGCAACTGCGCCTGGATGCCAGGAAGCGCCTCTCTGACAGCCCGCGAAACCGCGACGGTGTTGCCACCCGACTGTTTCTGCACGATAACCCCAATCGCCGGCTTGCCGTTCATCAGAAAGTCTTCGGTTTTTTCGCCAAAACTGTCTTCGACGGTGGCGATATCTTTTAAACGCACGATACCGGCATGCTTTGCAATTACGACGTTACCGATTTCCTCTATTGAAGAAAATTCGCCAGGGGTGCGGATAAGGAAGTCCATGGTGCCTGACTTGATGTGGCCACCAGGATTGCTGAGATTGTGCAGATGCAGGGCCTGAACAATCTGCTGGCCAGTAATGCCGGTGGCCTTGAGACGTTCGCGGTTGAGCTGCACTCTGATCATGCGCTTCAGGCCGCCTTCAGAAAGGGCTGTCGCAACGCCCGGCAGTCTTTTAAGGTTATCGACAATCTTTTTATCGACGATGCGGTCGAGCTTTTCCCAGCTTTCGTTGGCGGTTACGCCGAGAACGACGACCGGAATCATGCTCATGTCGAATTTCATGATCACCGGGTCTTCGGCATTGTCGGGCAAACGTTTGCGAACCAGGTCGATCTGTTCACGAATATCATTGGTTGCCTCTGCCAGGTCAGTACCCCAGTCGAATTTAACGCTGATCAGCGATATGCCTTCCATAGATGCAGACGTCACTTTGTCGACGTTCTGAACCGTCGAAACGCGTTCTTCGATGAGTTCGGTGATGCGGGTCTCGATTTCCTGCGGGCCAGCCCCAGAATAGGCGGTAATAACCGAAACGACCGGGATATCCATTTCGGGCATCAGATCGATGCCGACGCGGGTATAGGAAAAAGCGCCGAGAATGACGATGGCAATGAAGATCATGCTGGTCGTTACCGGCCAGCGAACCCCGAATTCAGAGAGTTTCATTTATTGCCGTCTCCTTCAGAAACCTTGACGGCACTGCCTTCGCGAATGAATTCGAGCCCCTTTGAAATGATCAGGTCGCCGGGTTTAAGTCCTTCGACAACTTCAACCCGGTCTTCGTCGATGATTCCGACTTTTACCTGGCGTTTAACGGCGTGCCCGTTTTCAATAAGATAGGCATAGTAATTGTTTTCGTATTTAAGCAGCGCATCGCGGCCAACTACCGGCTTGTCTTCGCTGGTATTGATCAACAGGCTGATCTTGGCGAACATGCCGCTGCGCAGTTTCAGTTCAGGGTTCTGCAGCAGAATTTCAATACGGCCGGTGCGGCTGTTACTGTCTATCGCCGGGTAAATGCGTGAAACCACGCCGCGCGATTCTTCTCTTACGGCGTCAACAGTTATTATCGCCGGCGTTCTGCCAGCCTCGATCAGGTAAAGATCCTTTTCGATGATGGTGCCGAGAATTTTGGCAGGGTTGATCTGCTCAATTCTGAACAGAGGCACAGCCGGGCCGGCCATGGCACCGGGGTCGGCATGTCTGGCGGTAATCACACCATCGAATGGCGCTCTGACAAGAGTATTGTCGAGCAATACCTGCACCGAGTTGAGGTTCGCGGTCGCCTGAATCAGTTCGGCACGGCGCATTTCGAGGGTCATCTTTGCCGACTGAATGGCATCGCCGGCACGTTTTTCTTCTGATTTTGCGGCGATCAAACGTGCCGAAGCCGAGTCATGCTGGGCAACGACGTCGTCAAGCTGTTGGCGTGAAATAGCGCCTTCAGAGAACAACTTTTCAAGACGTTCCCTGGTTATCGCCAGATTCTTCAACTGCGACTCAGCAGCCTCGACACCGGCTTTTGCAGCAACCAGGGCTGACTGGGTGGTTTCAACCATAACTTTCTGCATTTCGATTGCGGCTTTAGAAACGGTTACGGCAGCCTGAGCCTGCTGCAACTGGGCTTTCTGCACGTCGTTGTAAATCTGGGCGAGTTCCTGACCTTTTTTAACATTTGAACCGACATCGACGAAAATCTCGGTAATACGGCCGGCGGCTTCTGGGTGCACGTTTACGCCCAGCAGTGGCAGAATATCGCCCGAGGTCTCGATACGGCGATTGATGGTGCCAGTAGTTACTTTTTCGGCAAATACCGGAATAGCAACACCATTGCCATTCTGGGCCGGTAGTTCAACCGGAATCAGCAGGGAGAGCGCCGACCAGAGAATAAGGTTCCGGCACAGTTTTTTGAAGCCTGTCTGTGAATGGTGCATCTGCGTGTTCAACTTCATCTGCTTTTCCTTTCGCCGCTGCTGTCGGCAATGAGTTCGCGGCCAAGACGACCGGTAGCCAGAAGATATGACAGTCTGGCCTGATGGTGCAGAAATACTGATTGAATATACATCAGCCTGGCATTGGACCAGGCAGTTTCGGCGTCAAACAGATCGACCTGAGTGAACATGCCGTTTTCGTAGCGCACTTTGGCCAGGCGCATCGTTTCTTCGGCCTGCTTAACGTTTTCTTTTTGAGCATTGACGATCTGTTCAGAGGTATTAAGGCTGAGAATCGCCTTGCGGATTTCGAGCTGCGCCTGTTCGAGACTGTCGGCATAACCTGTTTCACTTTGTTTCAGGCCTGATTTTGCTTCGAGAACCTTACCAGAACTGAAGCCGGCATCAAGAACCGGCAGATTGACCGAAACGCCGGCCAGCCAGTAGCTTTTGCGTTCGAGCGAACCGAAACCTGATTTTGAAGAGGGGTCTTCACTGCCGAACTGACCAAAAAGAGCGACAGTCGGCTGTTTTTCACCGCGGGCGGCAACCACCGCCTGATTGGCAAGACGCTTCTCGTCACGCTTTATTTTCAGGTCTTCACGCAGCTCTTCAGCCTGTGAAAGGTCTGATTCAAGATCGGGCTTAAGAATTTCGGCTTCAAGACGGCAACTGGTATCGAGTGCTGTTTCGAGCGGCAACGCCAGCATTTTCAGCAGTTCGAGCCGGGCAAGCTGGGCATCGTTCTGGTCTTTGAGGTAGGCGCTCTGAGTCTGCACCAGCCTGACTTCGGCGCGCAGCAGTTCGTATTTGGATGCCTGCTCGGCACCAAAGCGTTTTTTTACCAGGTCGTAGTGTGCCTGCGCCAGTTCGAGATTCATGCGGCCGACATCTTCAACTTCGCGGGCGTAAAGCCAGGAATAGTAACCGATACTGGCGGCAAGAATCGTCTGCTGACGGGTCAGGGTATATGCCGAACCGGCAATATCGCGGCCAAGGCGCGAAGATTTGATAGCCGCCCGGTCTTTCTGGCCGAGAAAAAGTGGTTGCGAAAGTTCAAACCAGATTTTCTGGTT
>DAOQWI010000107.1:0-11461 GCA_035342015.1 Candidatus Ozemibacteraceae bacterium
GGCAGCATCTATCCTGATGCTGCCGAGTATAGCTGACCTCCTGTCAGCAAAAAAGTAACCCGGCTGATAGGCTGCGCCGCCGAACCGGTGAAAAGAATTCAATGGCTCTTATATAACAATGCAGATTAATGGGTTAGATTATAACTGCGGTTTCGATGTTCTGGCGCAGTTTTACGATTGAGCCGCGTTCGAAATGACCCTGAATGCTGGCACAGGGGTAAACCTTGCAGTTGGGTTCCATGATCGTGCCCGGGTTGGTTACCGAATTGCAGCCTAGCTGGCAGTTGTCGCCGAGAATGGCGCCGAATTTTCTGATGCCGGTGTCGACAATGTGCTCACCAATTCTGGTTTTTACATTGCTTCCGTCATTTTTCAGGTTAGACAGTTTGGTGCCGGCGCCAAGATTGACGTGGGTGCCGAGAATCGAATCGCCGACATAATTGAAGTGTGGTGCCTTCGCACCCGGCATGAATACCGATCTTACCACTTCGCTTGCATGCCCTACCACCGCGCCATTACCGATAATGACATGCCCTCTGACGAAAGCCCCGTGCCTGATTTCAACGTTTTCACCGATAATTGCCGGCCCACAGACCATAGCGCCGGCCTCAACGATGCTGCCTTTTCCGATATAGATATCGTTGCCTCTGATAAATGCGCCTTCTTCAACGGTTCCGTGAATGCCGGGCTGAACTTTGCCCGTCACAAAGCCCTTCTGTATGCGCTTGAGTATGTCCCAGATGTTTTCGATGCGGTCAAAGCCTTCGAGCTCGATATTGAAAAGCTCGGGGCAGGGGAATTCATTCAGACGGGCAAAAAATTCGTTGATGCTGAGCATGTTCGACTCCTGGTTAAATTTCGTTCTGATACTACCACAAACCCTTAAATCACATAAGTCCAAAGCTGTTAGTCATCATCGTCATCCCGGGCGCAGACCCGGGATCCAGAATTTATGTGTCGTCTGAATGCCTGGTCAGGACCTGGTTTTCTGGGCGGCTTTGCAGACGGGTGCCAGCAGACACCTGCCGCACAGAGTCTGGTCTTTGCCATGGGTGCATTCACCGGCAATTCCGAGGTGGCAAAGAGCAAAATCATATTTGATCGGGTCATCCGGCGCAAACTTGCGAAGATTCTGCGAAATTTCTTCGGCGGTTTTCCAGTCATCGGCATTGCGGTTAGTCAGACCCAGGTTTCTGGCGATCCGGCTGATATGCCGATCGAGCGGAATAAGCAGCCGGGCCGGGTCTACCTCTGGCCAGAGACCCATATCGACGCCATCTTCGCGTCTGACCAGCCAGCGCAGAAACATGTGCCAGCGTTTCGCACAGCCACCGGCCGCCGGGTCGGGGAGCAGATGTCTTACACCGCGCGGCAATGGCTGTTGTCTGGTTGAAATCTCTTCGACCAGAGCCCGATGCAATGCTGTCAGACCATGCTGAATGCTTTTTTCTGGTTCATAACCCTGCAGAAATACCGACTTCAGGCTGCCATGCCTTTTGATGACACGGCCAACACCGCCGGCAAACATGCCGATCTCGACCCCGGTGCTCAGGCGGTAGCCGGGCCAGGCAAAATTTTCGACTCCGGAGCCGGTAATCAGTTTTAAAAACTGCCGGTCGCACTTCTGCATCGTTTCTTCGATTTTTTTGATGAACTGGGCTGCTGAACCATAAGCGAGCATGGCCGAAAAAACCGCCACCGCTTCAATCTCTGCCTGCGGGCGCTTCTGCTCGAAAAACCAGCGTGGAAACTGTATCGGGTCAGCTTTTGTGCGCTTAACCGGCGGAAAATCAGTTAATACCTTTTCCAGCAATGCTTTCATGTCGGGTTTGCTCATGGTTCAGGCCTTGTCAGTAAATTTTACACATGCATTATAACAAAAACTCCCGCCGGAGCGGGAGTTTTTAAGTTCTACCGGGATCTAGGGCAATAAATATAGATTTCTATATAAAAATTGCGAGGCGAGAAGACGGGATTGCTTTTTCGGAAGCTTGTGAGCGCAGCGAATCGCTGTAGAAAAAGCAACCCGGCTGATAGGCCGAAGCTGTCACTTTGCAAAGACAACCAGTTGAACACAATTGCATATTGATAACTGTTTACAATTCAGCGAGAATTGCCGGCTCTTCGTCACATTAATACTGGAACGAGCTGCCGCCGATGAATTCACGCAGAATCGAGGTTGGCGGCACTTCTTTCGGGTCGAGAGGTGCAAAGAACGACAGGGTTCGCAGTATCTGTCTTGCCTGTGAATAGCAGGGGCTTTCAGGCGGAATATCCAGGAAAAGGGGTTCGGCGATCGGCCGCAGGATTGCCCATTCATAAGGCACTGCAGAGTTGAAAACGGTGTTGGCACATTCCTGGAACGGGAAAATATTGCGTTCTTCGCCACGGCGAACTGAGCCCCAGCGACTGATGGTGTCTTCGGCTGAATAGCCGCGGTATTTGCTGTCGCGCACGGTTCGTCTGATCAGGCGGGTGTCGGTAGTGGCGATGCGGTTGTAGTCATCGATAACCAGTTGGGTAAGGGCGCTGATGTAGATTTTGTATTTGCATTCGGCCGGTACAGATCTGGTGAGTTCATCATTGAGGCCGTGAATGCCTTCGATGATGATGATCTGGTCTTCATTGATGCGCATCGGGTCGGTTTTGTCCTTGCGATGGCCGGTGTGAAAGTCGAATTCAGGAATCTGGGCGACCTTGCCGTCGAGCAGTTCTTTAAGGTGCTGGTTGAAGAGCTCTAGATCGAGGGCGTAGATTGATTCGAAATCGTAATCGCCGTTTTCATCGCGCGGTGTGTGCTGACGATCGAGGAAATAGTTGTCGAGCGAGAGAGCTACGGGTCTGAGACCATTAACTTTCAGGTGCGTGCACAGGCGTTTGCTGAAGGTGGTTTTGCCTGAACTCGACGGGCCGGCTATCAATACGATGCGAATCGAGCTGTGGCTCGAAATTTCGTCGGCAATTGCCTGAATTTTTTTTGAATGCAGAGCTTCGGCTGTTTTGATGAAGTCTGAGATGCCGCCGTCTTTGATCTTTTCGTTGAGTCGGCCAACGTTGTTGACTTCAAGAATTTTGCCCCAGTTCTTGGTTTCGCGGTAAGCCTGGAAAATTTTGGGCTGTCTGCGAATCTGCGCCGGAGTTGTCGGGTCTTCATGTTCAGGGAAAAGGAGAACGAAGCCCTGGGCATACTGCTTGAGGTCAAAGGTTTTCAGGTAGCCGGCAGAAGGCACCATGGCGCCGAAATCGAGGTCGATGTATTTCCAGCACGAGACGATGCCGACTTTGTCGGTATTGAGGTTCTTGAGAAGTCTTGCCTTTTCAGGGTAGCCTTCGCGGTTGAACAGGGCGATAGCCTCGGTTCTGGTCATGGTTTTTTTACCAAATGGCTCATTTTTGTCAATGATTTCGAGCATTTTGGTTTTGATGTAGGCAAGAATCTGTTCTGACACAGGCACATCAGTGAACAGATCATAGTAGTAGCCATTGCCGATTGAATGGTCGATTGCCAGGCGGGCGTTGCGGTAGAGTTCCATGATGGCGCGGGCAAGAACGAATGTCAGGCTGCGGCGGTAGCAGTCGCGGCCATGGGGAGATTTATAGTTGAGAAATTCGATGTTGCAGTCCATTTCGGGGGCAAAATCGAGGCTGAGGATATCGTTGTTTACTCTGGCACAGATAAATGGCAGGCCTTCTGCTGTTGGAAGCTGCTTTGCCAGTTCGATGATCTGTTTGCCTTTTTCAAGCTTATGTTTGCTGCCATCGGGAAGGGTTATTGTCAGCAGTTCGGCATTTTCATCGTTTTCAATCATTTTTTCAGGGGAATCTTTCATCGTGAACCTCATGAAGTGGTTTGGAATTTAAAAAACAGACCCCGCAAGGGCAGCGGGGTCTGTTCTGCACAATACACCCGCTGTCAGGTCGTAAAAAACCTGCCAGCGTTAAATGCTCTATTTGTGGTCGGGGCGGTAAAGGTCAATCTCATTTTGATCCGTATTAGAAATTTTGCAAAAAGTAATTCTATCATTGCACAAAATACGTGTCAATAACCTGACAAAAATCGATTGGAATACCTCAGGTTATTTACAACCGGTTCGAAAAACCTTAGAATTAGAGCAGATAAGGGTGTACAAAGTTTGTTGGGTTTACATGGGGCAGGTGCATGAACGTGCCTTCAAGAGTGCTGTTTGCCGAAATTTCAGGTCCAGCCCGCTGGCTCTGTAGTTCAGTTCGCAGATTGATCATGACGATCGCTTTACTGGCGGTCGTTTTTTTTGCTGGCGTTGTTCCTGCGCTGGCCATTAACGCCCCCACCATCACCCATGTTGCCGGTGTCGCCGTCGCCCCCGAAACAACCATGTATTCGAATGTCGCCGATTTCCAGGTTAAGGGCAATGCTGAGGCTGGTACGACCATAACTCTTTATCGCAACACAACCGTTGCATCAACTACCATAACTTCAGGCCTCGGTGTCTGGACAATGAATCTTGTCGGTCAGCCCCAGGGCAGCTTCAGCTTCACCGCAACCGCCTTCGATACGGTTTTTACGAGTGAGCCCAGCGTCATTGTACCGGTGATTGTTGACTGGACCCCCCCCGGTGTTATCAATAGGGTATGGTAGTTCCGGCTGCCGAAGCAACCAGCCATATCAGTGCAACAACATTGGCTATATTCAGGCAGGTGTGTCCGATATTCACTCAATGGTTGACTTCTCTTCTGCCGGTATTCTTGTTGATTATGTTGATGTTCCAAGCACCGGTAACCCTGACGATTATGTGGTTACTGCCTGGACTTCGCTCCCGGGCTATATAGACAACAACGGCACAAATGAGGTTAGCTTTTATTCCAACACCGGCTTTGGAACTATTAACCAGAACTATCGCAAAGTCCGGATTACAGCTAAGATATCCGATCGGGCTGGTAACCAGACTACCCAGGTCAATACTTTTTACAATAATGCCCGTGCCAACCAGCTTCCAGCTTTGGTCCAGAAAATCTGGGATCCTGGGCACAACATATTCACAGGAACCGGGGAAACGGCAGCTAACACTCCAGACGTCGACGGCTGGGTGAATTATTACCCATATATGACGGTAGTTAACAACCCAATTAAGATTAAAGCTCGTGCTCAGAAGTGGTCTTTGAGTAATCAAAGCTTCGATGCCTGGGATGTTTACTGTGCAACTTTTAATAAGACCTTCAGCATTGATCAGGCTACCGGGGAATTCATTCTGACTTATCCGGTATTATCTTATGGTGATGTAACCCTGACGTTCGGACCGCGCGGTGGCGACTGCCGCCCGGGGAGTTATACGTATGTATATATCAAGACGACTGAGGGCGCGCCTTATCCAATAAGATCTCATGCTCCCTATTCAGGTGAAAGAAACGTAATTGGCTCAAGGGTTTGGCCAAATTTTACCGGCAAAGTTTACAAGATGCCTTTCAATCAGACTGTGCAGATCGGGTATGGCGATTATGATTATACTTCCTGGTTGCCGCAGTTAAGCCAGGTCATCCTTCCTGAGGGGCAGGCATGCGCAGGTACTTCAGGAGTTTATGATCATGGTGATGTCTGGTATGATGCGAATAATAACGGCAACTGGGATACCGGTGAGTCGTTTCACGATATGCCAGGCAAGATCAGTGATGGTGAGTCATTTGATCTTATTAACTTTACCGGGAAGGAATACAACCACAATACTCTGACTTACCTCGGTGGCCTTGTCCGAAACACTCTGGGTAAGTCCACTGCTATCAGAATTGTTCGAGCGCACAACAACGACACCAACCCGCCGTTGTTGAACGAGGTTGTACTTTCCCCTGCTCACACTACACCTTATCGTAGATCTATTAACCGGCCAAATCTTATCAGGGTCGTCGCCCAGACCTGGGCCGGAAACTATTCAGGCGCCTGGACCTGGCATGACGGGTATTATTTAAACTACACTGAATCAAAAGTCACTCTGGTCGATGGGCAGGGAACCTCTTACACTGTTCCTGCCCCAACCTGGTCTCATCTTGGCAGCTGCGCTTTCCAGGGGGAGGTTGATATTACATCGTTGCCACTGGGCCAGGGTACCTATCGCATTGGTGTCAGCCTGCTTGATAGGCTGACCAACTCTTCATCGTATGATCAATCCTGGTTCAAAATCGATAATGTCGCCCCAGCTCCCACTGAGCAGGTTCCCGCCAATAACGAGGATTCGAACAGTTATACCAGTTTCAGTGCCAAGATAGTTGACCCCACTCTTGCCGATGGCAGCGCCGGTTCAGGCGCAAATATCGACGTGGCAAAGCCACAGCTGTGGCCTTATAAGCAGCTCACTGGCGCCAAGGTTGTTACCTCCAACAATGAGTCGCTTTGGATATTCGATCTTCTCGGCGGCGATCTGAGACCTCTCAACACACAGGCGGTTCAGATGGTTGTGGGCGACGCTGTCCAGATATGGCTGCAAAGCGGTAGCAGCTGGGACCCGGAGCCTTTTACCGGTAAGATCTCAAGTATCTTTGGCGATGGAAGAATTGAAGTCCAGAAGACCAGTGGTGGCTTTTATAACAAAAACTCTGCTTACGCAATTATGCTTCCAGTGCCATTTTTTACCTCGAATAACGGTATTGACAAGGTTGGTGCGGTTCCGATCAGCATGATCACAGCCGACGGAACCTATCTTACCAAAGTAGTCACCCGTGACAGATCTGATAACACTGGCGCCTTTTTCGCCACAACCAGTAATCTTGAGATCGCTTTCGGCCCGATTTCTTTTACACTTAACCAGCCATTTCTTTTTGCCGGTCTGGTGCCAAACGATGTTGCAACCTTTACCACCTCTTCGGTTACCACCAGAAAAGGCAATTATGTCAAAGATGGTCAGCCATTATCGCTTGTACAGACACCAAATACTTTGACAATGCTGGTTCCCCCTGATGCGAACGGCATTCCTGGTGACGGCCACCAGGTAAGATTCGGCCAGAATGGTGCCTCTGCCGGAGTTGGCCAGGCCTGTTTCGGAGTTAATGTGCTTACCAAAACCGCAGGCTCATTGTCGGTGTTCGGTGTAATTGGCCTGGCGTCAGGTTCGAGCCCTGTAATTCCTGTTTATCTGATTGACGCTTTTACCGCCGCGCCGGTTGTTAACAATATTGAGATTACTGCTGCCAATCCGACACCTGTCGCCTATGTGGCTACCGGGATACTTGGTAAATCCCCAAGAAATGTGCCCGATGGCTCGCTGGCCACGTGTACTACCAATTTTGGTGTTCTGTTAACTGATGATGCTCCCGCTCTTACAGGCAATCAGGCCGCTGCCCTCAATGGCTCGGCAACTGTCAGACTTTCTTCTGATGTTAAAGGTACTGCGACTGTTGCCATCTCCATGGGCGGCAGAACTACCAATGCTGCCGTGACCTTTGTTGATAAATACCCACCGCCGGCACCACTCGGACTGGCATTGACTCCCCAGTATTCCAACACCGGTGCATCGGTTTTAACCTGGAGCCCGAGTGTTGACAAGGGCGGCGCCGGAACCTCGATGTATACAGTCGAAAGATCGACCTGGTCAGGTTCAGCCTGGTCTGCCTACGCTCTTCTGGGCACGTCGGCGACCAATTCATACCTGATTTCCGGGTTGACCGATGGGCGGTACCGCTTCAGGGTAAAGGCTCATGATGCTGACGGCAATATTGGCGCTTACTCTATCGCTTCACCAGACTTCATTGTCGATACGGTTGCGCCGCCTGCTGTGGCCTGTTCTGATATCGGCGCCGGCAACAACGACCCTGACGAGCTTTTTTCCTATGACCCGAGTATCTATTTCTATTACACCGCCACCGACGATCGCAGCGGCGTAGGAGAAGTGCAGGTGCAGGTTTCTATTTCTCCGGATATAACCGGGCTGGTTGAGGAACCCTGGGTTCCTGCCGGTTCCTATTACTTGTTTCAGGATGGGCAGGGCTTCAGAGACTATTACGCACGCGTCAGAGTTAAAGACCGCGCCGGCAACGTCGGCAACTGGGGCACCTGGTCAAACGGCATCTCGGTCATCATGTCTGGTGCGACCTCACCGCCAAATGCGCCGACCATAACCAGAATTTCAGGAAAAAATGCCGTGCCCGGTGTGCCTTTGCCGATAAAAATCACGACGGGTATCACAATCGAGGGGTTGTCTGAGTCTTCAAACCTCATATTGGTCTATGTCGACGGCGTTTATAAGGGATCAGTCATCTCTACCGGTGCCGGTTCGTTTATTTCAAGCACCAGCATGGCGGCAGGCAGCCACAAAGTTAAGGTTAAGGCCCATAACGGGTTTGCCGAAAGCGCCTTTTCGAATGAAATAACGGTAGTTATTGATACAACGCTGCCGACAATCATCCGCAAAACCTACGATGTTCACGCCTATGAAAGACAGCAGGTTTATGTCGGAACCACAGATGCAAGTGACCATCGCATTGCGACAATTGACTTTCTGCTCGGTGACGCCGGCGGCTCGGGGGTCGACATCAACTCTGCCATGGCTTCCTTAACCGATATTGACAACTCCGGCAACGTTCTCGCCACCATAACCACAACCCTCGAAATAATTTCGGCCGACCGGGTCCGAATCGTTCCCCCCTCTGCCTGGGATGTCTGCCTCACCGAAAAACATCGCTATCGCCTGAAGTATGAGGTAAGTGATTTTGCCGGCAACAGATCGACCGGTACCTTTGACTTTGTTGTCGATAACACTAAACCCGGCCTGGCAGCAGGAGTGCCCAGTCCGACCGTTCCCGAAAACTGTAATGTCAAAGAGCTCTACGTTTATAATCTCGAGCAGTACCCGACTGGCTATCCGCCCGAAAGTGCCCTGGTTCCGTTCAAATGGAACGTTGCTTCGAACGGCTACATGATTGACCCTACTTTTAATGACCTGGCACTTGTTGATAAGAGCACGAATCCTCCCAGTCTGCTTTTTAATACGATTGGCTTTTTTGGCTGCTTGCATACGGCAGATCCCTCAAGCCCTGCTGCAGAAGCTGGTCGTGATGCCAAATCGTCTGGTTTTCATCTGGCGTGGGGCTACAGCTCAGAAATCTTCAGTGCCCTTGGCCGGACAAATGCCTTCCTCTTAAGATTCAGAACTCTCGTGAACGGGACAAGCTATTATACTCTTGTAGACCAGGACCACGCCATCTGTAGAAATAATTACAGGGTTTATCTGACGGTAAATTCGGCAAACCCGGCTCCCAGTCCTCCGATTTCGGCTACTTTTAAAAATGCTGCCAATCCGGCTGCTGCGCCTTACCCAACCTGGAGCAGAGATTCAATTTTTCCGGGCGGTGGCAGCACGGCTCATAACCGTGTCACTATCGTAACAGACAACCCGAACCCTTTGCTGGTAACTGTATCTATCCCAACTGAGAATTTTCCGCAGACGGTCGAAATTTTCAATGGTTCGACAATTTATGCTTCCGCTGTGGTTTCGGCAAACAATGCAACAGCCACTCTTACCATCGATCAGCCAACAAGCTCTGGAATTCTGCAGTTTCAGATTCGTTCTTTTGCCAATGGCTATTATTCAACACCTCTGCCAAGCTTCGTCAATTATGTTTATTATCGCTGGGTCAAAAACGATTTTACTGCGCCGAGATCATTCGATGTTTACCCGACCGAGACTTTTTACAACGCTCTGACCGGTGCTGATGCAAGACCTTTCCCTCTTCAGTTTTCTGCTAAAGCTGAAGATACGGCTGATGGCACTGTAGATTCATATATCGAGATCAACAAGTCGGTGATTTCGATGGTTAACTCAGCCGGAACAGTCATGCCCGGTGTGCTTACCCGCGACTACGACGTTACCTACGATCTTTATGGCTATCGTTATCTTTTGAGTTCGGCACCGACAACTGAAGGCACCTATTTTTATAAAATGTATCTGCCTGATGCTTCTCGCCACAACTTCAATGAGGTTACCGAGATGTATCCATTCAAACTTGATAAAACGCCGCCGGTTGCGTCGCAGGTTAACCCCTCTGATGGCTCTGTAACAAACTCTCTGCCAAGCTTCAATGCTAAGGTTGCCGACCCGAACCTTGCTGATGGGACACCCGGCAGCGGCCCTAACATGGATCCTTCACGACCTCAGGTTTTTCCTTTTAAAAACCTGGGTTTTGCGGCAGCAGCAGCGGCTACCAGCCTTACAGCAACCGTTTATGGTATTGATACCAAAGCCACAGACCACGTCGATAAGGTTATACCGCTCAATACAGCTGTGAAATTCGCTAAAGCGCTTGCCGGTGGAAAATACGAATTCCCGGCAGTTTCGGGTACAATAACCGCTAACGGTTCTCCAGCCGATAAAATAACTGCAACGGTAACCTCAGGTTCGCTTACCGTCGGAACGACCTATGCGATAGTTTATGAAATTCCGAATTTTCCGAGTAACGACGGAATCGACCGTATCGCTGCCGTGCCGATTCAGCCGGCCATCAAGGGCGGTTCGTATCTGGTGTTCCTTAAACTCATGGATAATTCTCTTAACAAGGGCTCTTATTCGTCATCGAGCAGTATTTATGAGGCTGCTTACGGGCCATTTACCCTCACGCCCTCAAGAACTTCGCTTTATGTCGGCTTATACCCGCCCCATACAGCCAATTATGTTTCTTCTCCGATTCTGACAACTGAAGGCAATCCAATCATGTCGGGCACTGAAGTAACAGTGCTTACCAACCGCGGTTCTTTTACTCCTGCCGACTCGAACGGCATTCCGGGTGATGGTCACCAGGTTAAATCCAACGCATCGGGTGCGTTGGTTTTCGGCCTGCAGGCAACCGGCCTAAATCTGGGTCTTGCAAATGTCAGAGGCGTTCTTGGTCTGGCCAGTGGTACAGACACTTCGGTTAACTTTATCCAGATTCCGGCATTTTCGGTCAGTTGTTCGTCTGAAGAACTGATTATCGCCCCCGCGACACCGAACCCGTCTACAACTTTTACCACGAGTGCGATTGGCAACGCCGGTGACCTTGTTCCGAATGGCACGGCGGTTAATGTTTTTACTGACCTTGGCGTTCTTTCTCCTGCCGATGGTTACCCACTTGTAACCGGCTATCAGGCAAAAACCACCGCAGGGGTTTCTACGTTCGCCCTTTCTTCGGTTAATGCCGGCCTGGCAAGTGTTACTCTTGAGGCGGGCGGGCGGTATGTTTATAAAACTATAAACTTTGTCGACCGCTACCCGCCGAATGCGCCTGGCACGCCTTCTCTTGATAACGTTCTGAATAATAACGGTGTTTTTAACCTCATCTGGGTTGCACCCACCGACCCTGCCAATTCAGGTATTGCGGCTTACGGCATTGAAGCCAGTCTAAATGGCGGGGCTTATACACATCTGGCAACCTCTACAACTTCCGGTTACATCACCTCGGGTTTGCCCCAGGGTAAATACACTTTCAGGGTCAGAGCGGTTGATGGTGCTGGTAACGTTGGTGC
>DAOQWI010000108.1:0-1174 GCA_035342015.1 Candidatus Ozemibacteraceae bacterium
CTTTGCTGATCTCGCCGGCCATCGCCGTGCCCAGACCTGCCGCCAGTAAAAATGCTGGAATCAGTAGCCAGTTTTTTTGCATAATCTTCCCTGCCTCGAGTATTTTGTACAAGTCTACTGATTATCAACCAATCCCGCAACCCACCTCGGCTGGTCCTGACCACAGAAACTTAACAAAAATTAACCTGACAGGCCTTTAAGTTGAGTTGGGATTGTGAGATATTTAGGTCGTCAGACGTGTTCGTCCGTCACTGTGGCGCCATAGCGTCTGCAAGGTTGGAAGCGAAAAAGGGAATAACATGAAAAAAATATTCGTTGTCATGATTTTAATGTTGATTACGGCTATTATGCCGGCTATGGCTGCGTTCTGTCATAATTGCGGCAAAGGGCTGCCAGAAGCCGCAAATTTCTGCCCCGGGTGCGGAAAAGAGGTTGCCGGGGCTTTCCAGCCGGCACAGCCTGCATCTTCTGCTCCGGTGCAGCAGCCGGTTCCGGTTGTTCAACCACAGCCAGCTCCGCCTCTCACAAGGCCTGAGCCGCTTGTCACTTCTGAGAATTCTTCACTGGCCGATTATGATTTTATCAACCAGATGGAAATGCTGCTTACCAGTGCGAGCTACGGAACTGCGAGCCGTCAGGCCCGCGAATTGCGCCTGGCCAATGATAACCGGATGGCCAGACTTGAATCGAATTACCGCTATTTGGGGGCCTATCAGCGCAAACTCCACGATCTGCACCTTAAAAAACAGAGGGCCATCGAAGAATACCTTGAAGCCTGGAAAGATACTGAATATGGCGCGGATCGCGCCCGTGCCATGGCCGAAAAGGACCGCGCCCTGTTCACGCTTGGTGCTGTGAATGAAATGATCGATACTCTGCTGACCGGTGGCGGCAGTCTGACATCGATTTCACGGGTTGAAGACATGGAAAAACGCCTTCAGAGAACCTCTGGCAATTTCGTGGTGACTGCTCCCTACCTGCTGGTAGATAATCAGCGCCTCAATCGTGGTGAACCTATCTGGGTCATGGATGTGGTTGTAGCCGAAGCCCGCGTTCTGCACATGGGCAAAGGGCGTTCTTCGCAGCCGATCTGTGGCTGGGTTTCGATTTATGATCTCGAAAAACGCAGCAGCTGGCGTTCTGACCCGGCATTTTTCTATTCTTCGCCGACTCC
>DAOQWI010000108.1:1274-11442 GCA_035342015.1 Candidatus Ozemibacteraceae bacterium
CACGACCACCGTCGCTATGATTACGTGGTTGTCGAGCCACGTTTCTGGTAATTTTGCAAAAGGCTGTTGACAGCTGACTTTTCTGACGATAGAATTTAAGTGTTAACGATCCTCAATAACGGGAGGTAATTTTAATGATTGCAAGGATTAATAAGCGCTGAGTTTTTAACCTCGTTTTCGCGCACCCCGTTTATCTGAGGTTTTGCCACGGCTGTCGTGCAGATGGTTTCTGCCGCTTTGCCGTTGCCACATCTCCGGGCACTGCAATCGGCAGTTAACCTGTTCTGAGCCTGACCCGCTGTTTTACAGCCGACAATCGGCTGTGCTTCGGCAGCAAAGTTGCATAAACAGCTCGCTGACTCGTCTTTAATTACTGCCCCGGCCATTTCAAGGAAAATTACCAACATGCATTCCGATCTCGATAAATTAGGTTTTGGCACCTTTCAGCAGCTGTATTGCCATGAAAACAGCATTGCTGCCGAAAAAGCCGCCAGAGTCATTTCTGATTCGCGTGAGATTTATCTCATACAGACCCCGACACGCACCTTCAGAGCCAGCATTACCGGGAAACTTCGTCACCAGGCTGATAATCGGCGCGACCTGCCGGCCGTCGGTGATTGGGTGGTCTTTTCGCAGGCCGACAGCGAAAACGCTGTGATTGAGGCAGTAATGCCACGGCGAACCTGCCTCGAACGCTCGGCCGTCGGTAAGCTCGATGTGCAGATTATCGCTGCCAACGTCGATACAGCCTTTGTTGTCATTGCTGCCGACCGTGATTTTCGCATCAACCGTATCGATCGTTATCTCGCCCTGATTCTCAACGGCGGTATCGACCCGGTTGTGCTGATCAACAAGTGCGACCTGCTTGCCGACGGCGAATGGCAGGAACTCGAAAAGCAGATTTTTCGCCGCCACCCGGCAGTAGAGGTGCTCGCGACCAGCCTGGTGACGGGTATGGGACTCGATCAGGTCAGGCAGAGAATGAAGCCCGGCCAGACCTTCTGTTTTACCGGTTCGTCAGGCGTCGGAAAATCATCTCTGATCAACCATTTTGCTGGCCGCGAGCTGCTGGCAACTTCTGAGGTCAGCGAAGTTACCGGTCGCGGTTGTCATACAACCACCAGCCGGCATCTGCACCATCTGCCAGAAGGGGCTCTGCTTCTCGATACTCCCGGCATGCGCGAAGTTGCCATGTCTGATGCCGAAAGCGGTGTTGAAGCCACTTTTAGCCAGATAGAGGCGCTTGCGCTCAGCTGCAGGTTTTCAGATTGCACCCATGTTTCTGAACCAGGCTGTGCTATCATTGCCGCGCTTGAAAATGGCGAAATCGAAGAACGCACCTTCGAAAGCTATCGCAAGCTGAAGCGTGAATCGGCCAGATTCGAGAAAAAATTGCACGAGCGCCACCGTGCCGAAAAAGGTTTCGGCAAAATGGTTCGTGAAGTGGTTAAAATGAAAAAGCAGATGAAGGGCTATTGAACCTGCAGGCTGCCTGACAGAGCGTCATACGACTTTCTGCCAGGCAGCCTTCACTTCTATTACAGCAGCGAAGGACTATTATGCCGGAATTACCTGAAGTCAATACGGTTGCGGCGGCCCTGCAGCATTTTTTTGCCGGCGAAAAACTTGTCGGCTGGCAGCGCCTGGCTCTGCGTCTGCGCCGACCAATTCCCGATGATGGTCAGATAAAAGCCCTGTTTGGGACTGAATTAAGGCAGGTTCTGCGTATTGCCAAGTCTATTTACCTTGATTTTGGCGCCGAACAGTCTCTGCATATACATCTTGGCATGACCGGGTTCTTTTCCATGCCGAAAAAAAGCGCAAAGCCCGAAAAACACGAGCATTTGCGCCTTGAATTTGCTTCCGGAAAAATTCTCGCCTTTTCTGACCCGCGCCGGTTCGGGGTCGTCGAACTCGTGCCGTTGCCACAAAAACGGGTTCCAGAACCGCTGATCGGCTGTCTTGCCGCAAGATACCTTGCAGCCGCCTGCAAAGGCAGTGGTCGCAGTATCAAGAGTCTGATCATGGATCAGCATATTATTGCCGGGGTCGGCAATATCTATGCTTCTGAAGCACTTTTTGGTGCCGGCCTTCACCCTGAACGCCCTGCCGGGACTCTTACAGGGGGTGAAATCAAGGCTTTGTCAGCATCTCTCGTCAGGGTGGTAGAAGCCGCAATTGCTTCAGGTCTCGAATATCAGCAGAAAAACGGCTGGTTTCTCAATTCTGAAACCACGCATTTCCCGATTGAGACAAAGGTCTATGGTCGTGCCGGCCAGTCTTGCGAAAAATGCGGCCGCAGCCAGATCGAGGTCATTAGAATTGCCGGCCGAAGTTCATTCTTCTGCCCGGTTTGCCAGAAATAAGACCGGAATAAAAGATGGGTAAGCAGATTCATGACTTGCCCCGGCCGGGCACCGAAAGAAAATTCTGGCTTTAATACTTCTGACGCCGGGTTTCAGATTTTTTCGATGAGAAAATCTGGCATAAACCGCATCAGAAAAGCAATGAAACGCCAGCGGCGGGTGATAAAGGCGCGGCGCTTTTTTGCTCTGATCGCGGCAAAAATCTGTTCGGCCGCTTTTTCAGGCTTTGCTACCCAGAAAAGCCCTTCGCCCTGAGCCATGCGGGTCTCGACGAAACCAGGCAGAATATCGGTAACGAAAATCGGCTTCTGCGATTTGACCGCTTTGATGCGCAGTCCTTCGAGATAATTGCTGACAAAGGCCTTAGAGGCATTGTAGGCCGGCGCTTCGGCGTTGCCGCGCAGTGCCGCAATCGATGAGATGCCGACCAGATGCCCGCTGCCGCGCTGCAGGAAATAGTTCATTGCTGCTGTGGCGAGTGCGGCAAAGCCGGTGACGTTCGTGGCGATGGTTGCGGCTTCCGGTTCCCAGGCCAGCTCGAGGTTTGGAAACCCGGTGCCGGCACTGAGAATTATCAACTCTGCACCACCGAGTTTTTCGATCAGCTCAGTCAGACCGGCGCGGGCTTTTTCTGGAGTATCGACATCCATTAACTGGCAGACGGCATTGCCGCCATGTTTTTGAGCGAATTCATCAAGAAGTTCGCTTCTGCGGCCGGTAACCCCGACCCGGTAGCCGTTGCCGATCAGCAGTTCAGCCAGCGCTTTGCCGATACCGGAAGTGGCGCCAATGATAATTGCATTTTTTTCTGCATCAGCCATTTTGCAGGTATCTCCTCAAAGGTTTTCAATATGACGCAATTAAGGGCCGCAATAAATCCGCGGCAGAATCAATAGGCGGGCTTGATTCTGGCGATGTCTTCGGCAGTTGTGCAGGCCAGTTTCCAGTCTTCGGCCATGCGCCCGCGCGGGAAACGTCTGTGCCCGCGACAGTAGAGTCGGTAACCGATATTTGCGAGAATTGTATATTCGAGAAAGGTGCGCGAGCCGGCAAGCCGTCTGAACATGCTCGAAATGTTGTAGGCGCTGTGCCAGCAGTCGATGTGTCCTTCCTGAAGTTCTTCGACCGACATGTGTTTCGGCTGAAAAACCACATGTTGCGCATCGTAGAGAGTCCAGTTTTCGGTAAGAATGCGGCCCTCTTTTTTGAGGCGGTTGAAAAACGGTGTGCCGGGAAAGGGGGTGCAGACGGTGAAGCGCGGCAGGTCGACATTCGCTTCGTGGATGAAGTCGAGCGTATATTTGAAACAATCTGACCTGTCGCTGTCAAGACCGTGCACGAAACAGCCCATTACCGCAATGTTGCGTGCATGCAGCTCTTTTACGAGTCGGCGGTATTTGCTGGTATCGTTAAAGCCCTTGCTGATGCTTTTGTTGCCGCCGGGTGAGAGAGATTCAAAGCCAATCAGGAGGCCGAAACAGCCGCTCGCTTCCATGGCGTCGAGAAGTTCCGGCTGATCTACGATTCTGGTGGTGGCCAGGCCGCCCCAGCGTTTTTTGAGCGGGATCAGTGACCGATAAAGGGCGGTTGCATATTCGGTATTTTCGACCGGGCTCGGGTCGAGAAAGGTGACGTAGCGCCCCGGCATGCGCGAAACCTCGGCATAAACGTCTTCGATAGGGCGGCGTTCGTAATTGCCTTTGCATACGATCGGCGTAACACAGAATTCACACTGGTTCGGGCAGCCAAATACTGCCTGGGTGCTGTTGGTGGTGATAAAGCTCTTGCGGGCGAAAAATTCGCGGTGCGGGTCAGGCAGCAGTGACCAGTCGATTTTTTCGGGAGGGTAATAGAATTTCTGCATTTTTCCTTCGCAGAAATCGTTAAGAAGCCGTGGCCAGGTTTCGTAGCCGTGCCCGATGACGACGGCATCGACATGCTGTGCGGCTTCTTCGGGCATCAGGGTGGCGTGCGGGCCGCCCATTACCGTGGTAATACCCTGCCGACGAAAATATTCAGCATAAGCGTAAGAACGCATCGAAACCCCGGTGATGCCGGTCAGGCCAACGATATCAGCCTTGATTTTCGTCGGGTCGACAGATTCGACGCTTTCATCATAAACGGTGATTTC
Organism: Candidatus Ozemibacteraceae bacterium; assembly: GCA_035342015.1. Classification (GTDB taxonomy): domain Bacteria; phylum Muiribacteriota; class Ozemobacteria; order Ozemobacterales; family Ozemobacteraceae; genus Rifleibacterium. Next base: position 5,772 of record DAOQWI010000108.1, read on the forward strand.
GCCCCGCAGATCGTCTGGTATGAGAGCTGCGAGGGTTACCATATTGAGTGGCGCATAGCGCAGGGAAAGAGGAAAAACGCCCGTTCCGTGGCGATACAAACCGGTTCTGGGAGAAATCAACGCAATATTCAGCTTTTTACGTGTGTTCATAACTCTTTCCTTTCACGGCGGCTATAAATTATAGCAGACTTTTCTATTTTCTGTTTTGGGGTCAGACCAGCAAAAAGGCTGATCAATAAAGAAAAAAACTGCCGAAAAACGGCAGTTTTTTTTCTTAGAGTCGTCTTTTTTATGCCAAAAATGACCTTCTAAGTATAGTGTGCTGAAAAGCTGGGTATTTTCGGGTCTGCCGGATTTTTGCGGATGGCGATAAAAAACTGGCAACTTTTTTGCTCGTATGCCGCCACAGGCGCTTCTGACGTGCTTTTTTCCTGATGCTTTGTATGGTACAGAACTTGCTTTGTCCACTGCACCCGGAGGTAACATGCAGAAAATTAACCAGCTGATTGTTGCGATTATTCTCGTTGCCGGCATTTTTTCAGGTGCTTCAGCGTCTGAGCCAACCCTTACCGGCACCCACCTTCTTGACTCGATGGGTCGCAACCTGCCGGCGCTGCAAAAGAAACAGGTCAGACGCACCCGCAATAATTTTCAGATCGGCGATCTGCATAACTTCAAAACCTTCAATTTTGCTTCCAAAAAATGGGAAGAAACCCCGGCCCGCCTTGTTAAAGCCGGCGAAAATATCTGCCTGTATCTCGAAGAAGGTCAGACCGTCGAAGAAGCTATTCTTGACGGCCTGATCAAAGAATTCGACAGCGTCATTTATCCGACTACAGCAAGATACTTCGGCAACGAAGCCCGTCCCGGCATCGATGGCGAAAACCGCCTCACCGTTCTGCTGATGGATATCAGAGACGACGCCGAAACTTCGGGGGTTTACACCAGCGGCTATTTTAACCGCGCCGACTGCTATCTGCCTGCAGAAATCCCGGCCGACTCAGATCTGCAGAGCAACTGCCGTGAGATGCTCTATGCCGATATCAAGCCTTCAGACATCACCAGCAAAGAATTTTATGCCACGATTGCTCACGAACTGCAGCATCTGATTCATTTTTTCCACGATCAGAAAGAATATGACTGGCTAAACGAAGGCTGTTCGCAGATGGCCCCGTGGTTGTGCGGTTATGGGCACCCCCGCCAGATCAGCGCCTGGCAGAAAACCCCTGATAATAGCCTGCTCGCCTGGGCTCCATGGCAGCAGGTTGCCAATTATGGCCAGGTTTACCTGTGGAGCTACTATGTTATGAACAAATTCTGCGCCGATGAAGGTGAAAGAGTTAAATTTTTTCGAGAACTGGTTTCAGACCAGGATCAGGGCATGACCAGCTATGACAAGCTCTTCAAGGCCCGCGGCACGACCTTCGACGCCCTGTTCAACAACTTCTGCATCAGCAGCTTCATAAACCGCAAAGACGTGAAGCCTGCTCTTCTCTCATTTGGCAATGATCTTGCTGGTTTTCAGCTGCCGGCCACCACTTTCATCGACCGTCTGCCGACCATGTATCGCAACCAGGTCAGCATCTGGGGCGCAGACCTGGTAAAAGTCGCCATTCAGAGCAATGTGGCAGAGATCAAAGTCGGCTTTGCCGGTGATCTCAACAACCTCCCCAACTCGTTCAGCGTCGCGCTGGTCTTCTTCAACGAGAGCGAAGCCAAAGTGCGCCAGATCAGCTACATCGACAATATCAAATCGACCACCCCGAACCGCCAGGCACACACCGCACGCGTCATGCTGCCCGGCCAGGGCGATGATTATTACCCGCCCCCGCCGCCGGTTAAAACCCAGATGGGTGACATCAGTGCAAAGGTTCCGGCCGGCTCAGACATGCTCTATCTCGTAATCATGGGGAAAGGGCCCGCCGACCTGCCTGATTCGATGCTTTCCTGGTCGGGCAAAGCGACTTATCGCCTCGACATCGAAATTGCCGCCAGCCACCCGGAACCGGTCGCTGCTGCCCCCGCTATTACCGCGAACGCCGCCGCCCTGCTTGAAAACTACGTTGCCCTTAAAGCCAGGTTGCAGAATGCCACTGATTACGAAGAAACCCACGCCGCTTTTACTGCCGTCGAAACAGAACTCAAAGCGGCACTGAAGGCTGAACTTGCCGAAAACGACGACGAGAAAAAACTTTTCGAAACTCTGCAGGCAAGCTCAGATGACCTTACTGAGCTGAAAGCCTTCTGCGCCGAAATTCAGAAGTTCAACCATCTGCATCACTGAAAAAAAACTTTTACTGCCGCCGGCTGGGAGCGAAACATCTGCGCCCGGCCGGTTTTTTTATGCTGATCAGCTTCATTCGCCAGAGCGGCATTGTGCCATGTGAGCCAGAATGAAAGGTTTTTCGGGAACCAGATTCAGTGTCGCAATAATGGTTTATGAGCCTTCAACCAGTGTGTCATTTCTCCTTTTTCCTGCTGTTAGTCACAGGAATTGCGACCGGGCGGTAATGGCTGTGAAGACAGCTGGCGGCACAGGCCAGACAGAAAGAGCCTGATCAGAACACTGCGCCGCTCGGCTTGCCGTGCGTTGCTGAAACTGCTATAAATACTGCATGGAAAAACTCAAACCACAGCAGGCCCTCGAAAAATTCTGGGGTTATAAAGTCTTCAGGCCGCTGCAGCGTGAAGCTGTCGAAGCGGTTCTGAGTGGCCGTGATGCTCTAGTGGTCATGCCGACCGGCGGTGGCAAGAGCCTTTGTTACCAGCTACCGGCGGCCTGTGGCGTTGGTCTGGTGCTTGTGGTTTCACCATTGATAGCGCTGATGGACGACCAGGTTTCGGCCGCCAACGAAACCGGCCTGCGTGCCGGGGCGCTGCATTCACAAAGCCCCGAAAAAGACCGCCGGCGTGTTTTTGCGCAGTTACATGACGGCAGTCTCGATCTGCTTTATGTCAGCCCCGAAAGATTGGTGGCCGGCGGCGTGCTGGATCTGGTAAAGCCTCGCCTCGGCCTGTTCGCGGTCGACGAGGCACACTGCGTTTCGCACTGGGGCCATGAATTCAGACCCGAATACCGCCAGCTGGGGCCGCTTTTTGCCGAATTTGCCGGCATACCACGCATCGCGCTCACTGCCACCGCCACGCCGCACGTTCAGGAAGACATTCGTGCCCAGCTCGGCCTGCGCAGCCCGACCTGCCTGATCGGTCACCCCGACCGGCCGAACCTTACATACCGCTCTTACCCGCGTTACCACCAGGGCGGGCAGGTGCTCGATTTTATCCGCCGCCACAAAGGCGAAGGCGGCATCGTCTACGCCCAGACTCGAAAAGAAGTCGAACGCCTGGTTAAAAGCCTTTCACGCTCCGGTATTACCTGCGCGCCTTACCATGCCGGGTTGAGCGCCAGCCTGCGTGCCAAAGCCCAGGACGATTTCGTGCATGAGCGCCTCGACGTCATCGTCGCCACCATCGCTTTCGGCATGGGTATCGACCGGTCGAACGTGCGCTACGTTATTCACGCGAACACTCCGAAGTCGATCGAGCACTACCAGCAGGAATCAGGCCGCGCCGGCCGTGACGGCGAGCCGGCCGAATGTGTTCTGCTCTTTTCGGCCGGTGATCTGGTGACGCATAAAGCCCTGTCATTCAGAGAAGAGGGGATTTCGCCAGCCCGCCGCCGCGTTATCGAGCGCCAGCTCAACGAAATAGGCCGCTTCGCCATTTCGCCTGTCTGTCGGCACAAGCTTTTGTCTGAACATTTCGGCAAGCCATATCCGCCCGAAAATTTTATCAAACCCGACCCCGAAGAACCCGGTTGCGGCGCCTGCGATGTCTGCCTCGGCGAAACTCAGGCGGTGCCCGCCGAGGAAGCGCTGCTGGTCGCCCAGAAGATTATCAGTGCCGTGTATCGCACCGAAGGGCGCTTCGGCGCCGGCTACGTCACCAAAGTTCTTCAGGGCGCCGAAGATGACCGCATTGCCGGCAATGGCCACGATCAGCTCAAGGTGTTCGGCCTGATGAAAGGCACGCCTGAAAAGGTGATTCGCGCCTGGATCGACCAGCTGATCGTGCAGGGCCATCTGCTCGTAACTGACGGTGAATACCCGCTGCTGCAGGTTACACAGTCGGGGCTTGGCGTCTGTAAAGGAACCGAGCCGGTAAGACTCGGCAGCCCGATCGTCAGGCTGCCGGCAAAGAAAAGCCGCAAAGCCGCGCCCGCCGATTCCGCCACCGGGCCCGAGGCAACACTTTTCGAGAACCTTCGCCGTCTGCGCCTGTTACTGGCCAGCAAACTCAGCATTCCGCCGTATATGGTTTTTGCCGACTCGGTGCTCACCTCGATGGCGGTGCTCAAACCCACTGATCTCGATTCTCTGCGCGAGATCAAGGGCATCGGCGACCACAAGCGCGACCGCTACGGCCCGGTATTTCTCGCCGTCATTGCCGGCACCGACCCCGAAACGGCTGCTACCGACTTTTCCTGAATATTCCAATCCGTCGCTACCAGAAAATCTAATGGTTAAACCGGGCGTTTCGCATTTCAACAGAGCTTGGCCGGCCATTTGAGTGTTGCGGGCGTCACGATGTGTGCCCATAGAACGGCTTTATAGAAAGAGAAAAGGCTGCCTGTAGAAGGGCAGCCTTTTTTGTCGGGCAGAACCTGAAATTGAAAAGCAGGGTTATGGATCAGAGGTCAAGATCAGGAGTGATTTCGGGCAGCAGGATGTCGTCGCCTGCGCCGTTCTCATCGAGCCTGTTCGGCCCTGTGCTGTAGAAAACGGTTTTATTTTCTTTCTGCATGGTTTTCAACGCCTGTCCACTGAATGGATCGACTATTCCAGAATCTTTGCCAAGGCGGGATGCAAGAGTTGCTGCCATGATCGACTTCTGGGCGGCCCTTTCTTTGGCAAGCATATTGGCCCTTCGGAAGTTTGGGAAAGCCAGCACGAGAAGAGGATTATGTGAGACAAAATCCAGTTCGAGCTTATAATCAGGGTTGTCGAACATTTCGCGGTTGATTTTTTCATACTGCTCAAAAGGGTCACCATAAAATTTTTCTAGAATCCACATTGCCAGCGGAGTTCTTGTATAGAAAAGCCCGTAAACGTGTTTGAAAAAAATAAACTCGTATTCCATTGCTGTCTTCATCGGCTTATCGAAAGCGATTGAATCTTTCAGCAGTTCCATGTAATCTCCGGCTTCAGCATCATTGAGCAGCTCTCTGTTCAGCAGGCTGGTAAGCTGCTTCATTGAGATCCCGTCCATTGCGATAGTAATCATTTTACCGATCAGAAAGGGGCTGATCAGGTCGTTGATTCTTGCCAGCTTTACCTGGGCTGCAAAGATAAATGAACTGTTTTCTTCAGGATACAGCAGCTTGAAGCGTCGATGATACAGGGCGATAAGGCGGGCAACGTCGCGAAGTGTTCTGAAGTTTTCGGCCAGCTCGCCGGGTAGCGGATCGATCTGAGGATTGGCAAAAGCGAGCAGATATTTCCAGTTCAATGACCCAAGGCTGCGTATGGCAACGATAATCTCCTGATCGTGTTCGGCAACATTGTCGCCGAGGCGGTTCTGCTGAGTTTTGACAGATTTGGTCATAACAGTCTTGCTGAACCCGGCGAGTGCTTTCCAGCCGTTCAGTGCTTCCTGTAAGGGCGCATCTATA
>DAOQWI010000109.1:0-3116 GCA_035342015.1 Candidatus Ozemibacteraceae bacterium
GCTGATAAGTTAGTATGCTTTTATAAAGTTTTATAAGCCTTGAGGAATGTTTTTTGCCATTGTGCACGGATTAAGCCTGCATGCAGGTTTAACAGGGATATTGCTGTTCGCCAAACTATAGAGGGCATAATAAAAGCCCCAGGGGAATCATGTTTCACGAACCTGCCGCACAAAGCGGCAAAGACCCGGCTGCCTCGTTCAAGACCCTGCTAGGGGTCAAAATGTTTGTCGTTTACGCGCTTGTTTATGCCGGTTTTATCGGTATTAACGTCATCAGCCCTCTGGCCATGGAAAAAGAAGTATTCTGGGGCCTGAATCTGGCCGTAGTCTACGGTTTTGGCCTGATCTTTCTGGCCCTGATAATGGCCCTGATCTACAATCAGGCCTGCAATGCCAAAGAAGCTGCTTTGATGACTTCCGGCGGCGAAAAGGCGGGTGAATGACATGGAAATAATGCCTGTAATCTTATTTGCCGCCTTTGTTGGTCTGGTTCTTGGCCTTTCGTTCTATTTTGCCCGCCAGGCAAAGTCGGCCGCCGGTTACTATGCTGCCGGCGGCAGCATTCACTGGTTTGTCAACGGCATCGCCTTTGCCGGTGACTATCTTTCAGCCGCTTCGTTTCTTGGTATCTGCGGCATGATCGCTACAGCCGGTTATGACGGGTTTCTCTACTCGATCGGCTATCTGTCCGGCTGGATTGTCGCGCTGTTCGTCGTGGCCGAGCCGATGAAGCGCCTTGGCAAATACACCTTTACCGATGCCCTCGACGCCAAATTCAACTCGAAGGGTATCCAGCTCGCCGCCGCAATCAGCACAATTATAGTTTCACTTTTTTACCTGATTCCGCAGATGGTCGGCGCTGGTGTTCTCATTACGCCGCTGCTTGGTTTTCCGCACTATATCGGGGTAATTCTCGTCGGCATTATCGTTATCACCATTGTCGCCACTGCCGGTATGACCTCGACTACCTACGTGCAGTTTCTCAAGGGCGGTCTGTTGATAATATTCTCGCTGATTCGGTAGTTGTAACCCTGAAACAGGGCCTGACGACTACGCCCGATCAGGGTGGGAAAAAGCCCTTCTATCAATACCGGTCGCTCGATGCTTCTGAAGCGAACGGCAGTCTGCAGCTCAGCGATGCCTCATTTCAGGTTGCCGGTCAGCGCGAAATTGACGGCCTGACCCTGATCAAGCTGCTGAAAGATGGCAAAATCAGCTGGTGGAACCGTGAAGCTGGCTCGGCACCAGGACAGTTCATACTCCGTGAAACCCAATGGGTGATTCAGAAAGCAGATGGCACAAAAATAATCAACGGCGCGGCCGCTTCGGCTGAGAACACTCTCAGGCAGATCGGCAATCTCGAAGTCATCAGAGGCAAAACCGGTGAAGAAGCCAGAATTCCAGCAGTTGGCCCGGCAGAATTTCTTTCAGTGATCGGTCATCCCGAGTCGAAAGTCAAAACCTGGAAATCGGTTAAATTTGCTGAAGACCTTGATTCCGTCTCAGTTTATGTTTCGACTTTGATACCTGGTAACCGCATTTTGCGCCCAGGCCTTAAATTCAAGGTTGAAGGCAGTTTTCTGCAGAAACTTGATTTTGTTTCGCTGATGCTTGCCCTGTTTCTTGGCACCGCCTCGCTGCCTCACATTCTCATTCGCTATTATACGGTTCCGAGCCCGGCGGCCGCGCGCAAATCGACGATTATCGCCATTGCCGCCATCGGCGCCTTCTACGTTCTGACTCTGTATATGGGTCTTGGTGCCATGGTCAATGGCACCATCAATCTGGCCGATAACAACATGTCGGCGCCGCTTCTGGCCGAGGCGTTCGGTACTTTTCTGTTCGCGATGATTTCGGCAATTGCCTTTGCAACTGTTCTCGGCACGGTCAGCGGCCTGATTGTCGCTGCTTCAGGTGCAGTTGCCCACGATCTGATGGACAGATATCTCGGCATGAATCTTTCAGAAGAACGCAAGGTCAGGGCCGGCAAGATCTCGGCCTTTGCAATCGGTATCGTCAGCATTTTCCTGGGCATCATCTTTGAAGGCATGAACGTCTCATTTCTCGTAGGCTGGGCCTTCTCAGTTGCCGCGTCGGCCAATCTGCCCTCGATCATCATGCTGCTGTTCTGGAAACGCACCACCGCTGAAGGCATTATCGCTTCGATCGTGACCGGCGTTATTTCAGCCATGGGTCTGATTCTGCTTTCACCAAGCATGTACAAGCTCTATGGTCTCGACGCTGCCACTGCCCCGGTTCCGATCGATAACCCTGGCGTATTCTCGATTCCGTTGAGCTTCGTCGCCCTGGTCGTTGTTTCGCTGCTTACCGGCAGCAAAAAGGAAGCTACAGCCTGATACAGTCGGCAGTAACCCTGACAACAGGGTTACTGCCTTTTCACAGGACCTGATAATGAAGAATTTTATCTTTCGCAGCATTCTGCCGACCTTTCTGACGATTCTTCTGTTCGTCTGGGCTATTTTCTTTTTTACACTGCCGGCGCTTGAAAAGAGCGTTCTCGACCAGAAGCGCGAGATGATCAGAGAGTTGACCAACTCAGCCTGGAACATTCTCGCCAACTTCGAGCATGATGAGCGCACCGGCGTGATGACCCGCGAACAGGCTCAGAAGCTGGCGATCGAGTCGGTGAGAAACCTGCATTACGGGCAGGGCATGAAAGATTACTTCTGGATCAACGACATGCAGCCGCGCATGATCATTCACCCCTACCGCACCGACCTCAACGGCAAAGATCTTTCAGCAATCGAGGATTCATCGGGAAATCGCATTTTTGTTAAATTCGTCGATCTGGTAAAGCGCAGCGGTGCCGGCTATGTTGAATATCTCTGGCAGTGGAAAGACGACGCCACAAGAATTTCGCCAAAACTGTCGTATGTTAAAGGCTTCGAACCATGGGGCTGGATAATCGGCACCGGTGTCTACCTCAACGATGTGCGCCAGGAAATCGCCTCGATCAGAAACTACCTGCTTGTCATTTCGACCCTGATTCTCGTGCTGGCTTCGGCATTGCTGGCCTTTCTCGTCGCCGGCAGCTACCAGACCGAAAAACAGCGGGAACGGGCCGAAGCCAGTCTGCGGGCGAGCGAAGAGAAATA
>DAOQWI010000109.1:3216-6560 GCA_035342015.1 Candidatus Ozemibacteraceae bacterium
TTCTGCAGTATGAGCCTCCGATCGGAGTTTTCGGCAATTTTATTGTCGAAAACAAAAGGCATAAAACCGATGTGCTCGACATCAAGTCGGTTATGAATCTGGTGGTCGATTTTGCCCGCATCTATGCCCTGAAACATGGCCTGAAGGAACGCAATACACATGAGCGGCTGAAGGCCCTGCGCGAAGCCGGCGTTTTTTCTGATCAGAGTTATTATGAGCTGAAAATTGCGCTGAGTTACCTGATGCGTATCAGACTCGACAAACAGGCCGTTTCGATCGATCAGGGGCTGTCACCTGACAATTTCGTCAGCCCCGATCTGCTGACCTCGATCGATCAGAAAATTCTCAAAGAAATATTTGTGCAGATCAAGAACTTTCAGGTGCGTCTCAGTTACGATTTTACCGGCATGATGAGCAATTGACAGGAATAAGCGATGTTACTGATAATTGGTGACGTGCATGGGCAGTTTCAGGTGATCAATGAGCAGATCATGCACGCTGAAACCCATTGCGGGTGTCATGTCGATGCCTTCATCGTGCTGGGCGACATGGGCATTTTCGTCGATACGTTGCGGCGTTTTTTTGTCGATGCGAAGCAGCGTTTTATGCGGCCGGTATATTTTGTCGACGGTAACCACGAAGAATTCTCCTGTTTTGAATCGCTGACCGAAGAATATCGCGAATTCTTTACCTGGCTGCCGCGCGGCCGGGTGACTGAAATCTGCGGCCGGCGCTTTCTGTCGCTTGGTGGCGCCTGCTATATGGATGCGCTTAATTCGCCCTGCGGTTCTGAAATTCTTGATCATGACATTGACCTGTGTCTGCGTAATCCGTCAGATACGGTCGACATGATCGTTACCCATGATTGTCCTGCCGGTATTGGTGTTCCGGGTACTCCGGGGTTTGAATTTTATGGAACCCCCGGATTCGCCCGCAGTCAGGAACTTGTAGCGCATTTCAGACCCTGTCGCTGGTTTTTTGGGCATCATCATCGCTGGTTTCATGCATCTATTGCCGGAACCGATTTTCACGGCCTGCCTGAAAGCTGGAAAGGCTTCGGTCTGCTCGACGAAAATATGAATTATCAGAGAGTCGAAAACAGCGTCAGGCTTAAACCAGATGGCTGGCTGCGCCGTTTGCTGCGTTTTTTTGCCGGCTGATGCCGCGAGCCCCGGTCAGGTAAAAATACTGTTGAGCAGGCAGCTGAGTTCGCGCAGGCTGTAGGGCTTATGAATAAATCCGCACAGGCCCTTTTCCTTCATCTGTTCTATGTCTTCTTCTTTTGAAAAGCCTGAGGCAAGAACCACCTTAACGTCAGGGCAGATACTTTTCAGCTGTTCAAAACATTCGCGGCCGTTCACTTCGGGCATGATCATGTCCAGCAGCACCAGCCTGATGTCCTGTTGATTGGCTTTGAAAGCTTCGATGCCTTCTGTTGCTGATGCTGCCGGGATGACATCGTAGCCGAAGTGCTTGAGAATGCCGGTTGCGGTTTCCCTGATGACTTTTTCGTCATCGATGACGAGAACGCTGCCCTTGCCATGGTGTGGGGCTTCAGTTTTGTCTTCTTCATGGCATTCAAGATTCGACAGTGGCAGGAGAATGTTGAAAACCGCGCCATTACCTGGTTCGCTGTAAACAGAAATTGCGCCGAGGTGCTGTCTGATTATGCCGAAACTTACGGCCAGCCCAAGGCCGGTACCTTTACCTGATGGTTTGGTGGTGAAGAAAGGTTCGAAAATGCGCGAAATATTTTCGGGACTTATACCGACGCCGGTATCGCTTACCTGAACTTTTATGTAAGGGCCGGGATCGAGCTCGTGCGCATGGGCGGCAATCTCGTCAAGCTGAATACATGAACTGCTGAATGACAGGGTGCCGCCGTCAGGCATTGCATGGCTGGCATTTATGCCGAGGTTGATAAAAACGGTCTGCAGCTGCGAAAGATCACCGTTGACTACAGGACTCTGAGCCTGCAGGTTCTGTTCGATTCTGACTTTTTTGTCGATACTGCACTCGAGCAGTGCTATGGCCTCACGCACCGCATTGTGCACGTTTACCGGGGCAGTATTGAGAGGTTTCTGGCGGCCAAACGCCAGCAGTTTCTTTATCAATTCGGTGGCCCGGTGGGAGGAGTCGAGAATTATACTCAAAAACTTTTTATGTCTTGGATTATCGCCGGTTTCCAGAGATAGAAGCTCGGCTGCGCCCATGATTCCACCAAGAACGTTGTTAAAATCATGGGCAATGCCGCCGGCGAGTTTGCCGATCGCATCCATTTTCTGCGCCTGCTGCAGCTGTTGCTCAAGTTTGCGTTGTTCGGTAATTTCGAAAAAAGCCGTAACAAAATGATCTGGCTTGTATTGAAATGTAAGCCCTTCATACCAGCGGTTGTTAACCGGCAGATGCTGCCTGAATCTGAAGGGTTTGCCGGTTTTGACAACCCGCCCAAAGTTCCCGATCCAGTCGAACGGGTCGTTTTCTATGCCCGGGAATGCCTGTTTAACAGTCTTGCCGCGAGGATCGACGCCGGTCAGGCTCATGTAATTTTTATTTGCATCGATGAAATAGTAATCAATCGGGTTATCCTGCTCGTCATAAAGCATACGGTGGTAGGCGACCCCAAGAGGCCCGTTTTCAAAGAGGGCGTTGAACTTCCATTCCGCTTCCTTCAGTTTCTGGTGAACCAGGTATTCTTCGGTTATGTTTCTGAAGACGACAACCATGCCTTTCAGATTGCCATTTTCATCGTGAATCAGAGAGGCCTGTTCGGCAATGTGATGCTCATCGCCATTTTTATTGATAAGTATTATGTCTTCTGAAGTGCGAAAATGTCTGGTGTTCTGCACCGCTTTTTGCACTGCCGACTTGCATCTTTCGAGGGTCGAGCCAGGGTTGACCTGATAAACTTCGCTTATGTCACGGTTCATGGCGTCTTCCTGCTTCCAGCCGGTAATTTCTTCGGCAGCAGGATTCATGCTTTTGATTGCGCCCTTTGTATCGGTCGAAATTACTGCATCAACGATGGAATTGAGGGTTGTGCGGTGCTTTTCTTCTTCGCTTTTAATTTCTTCAAACAGCTGATCCCGGTCTTCAATTGCACATTTAATCGAGGTTACCATCGAATTCAGACAGCGCCCGAGCTTGTTTATTTCTTTAATTCTGCTCTGGGGAAGCTCAATCGCGCCGATTCCTTCAGATTCGATGCGTGCTGCCGCTGCCGCAAGCTCCTGCAATGGCCGGCTGAGACTGTTGGCAAGTCTGGATGCGAAAAATGATGAAAGGGAGAGAAGCAGGGTGAGTATCAGCAGAATTTTCCAGCGCAGGCGATAGAGCGGGCTCAT
>DAOQWI010000109.1:6660-11203 GCA_035342015.1 Candidatus Ozemibacteraceae bacterium
GTGGACGAGCATATTTAAGCTGGAATCGAAAAGAAAAAGATAACTGTTCTCAGAAATTCTGACTTTGCTGAAAGCTTTTTTAAGCTCTTTGATTATAGCTTTGATGCGCAGCTGACTGTCTGTTTCGATATCATCCATGTACATGCCGGCGCCGATAATCCAGTTCCATGGTTTGAAAAGTCTCACATATGAAAGCTTGGCGCTGGGTTCAGTAGTGCCTGAGGCGTTTGGTTTGGGCCAGAGGTAATCGACAACTCCTTCGCCGTTTTTGTCGCAGACATCGACAAAGGCCTTGAAGAGGTTTTCTTTGCGACCCAGGGCGTTGTTGAACAAAGGGTCGCCGCTGTCCATTCTCTGACCCTCAATTTCTGGCATTGCCGGGTGGGCGATGACTGTGGGGTGCGGTTTTTCTGCCGTGTTTACCCAGAGATAGCCAGCACCGCCGGCATAGCGAAAATGCCTGATTCTGTGCAGAAAGCGTTGCTGAGCGGTGGTTTCGTCGAGCTGACCATTGACGATCTGCTGCTGATAACTATCAGCCATGCGACAGGTAATTTCGATGATGTTCTGCAGATTCTGCTTGCGTTCATTTGTCAGTGATTCACGATGAAAAATGTAACTGTCATACTGGTTTTCGATCTGGGCTGCTGCCAGCTGCAGCATGCTTCGCGCATTGTGAAGTTCAAGTTCAACAGTGTGGCGCTCAACCTGAATCTGCTGAAATACAGAAATTGACAGCGCGGTTATGAGTACCAGCGCTGTTGTCAAAAAAAACACCCGTGCCTTGAATGATTCCGGGATTTTCATTGTACCTTGTCTGGCTAAAGTTTATTATGCAGATTCGGTAGACAGCTGTTATCAATGACTCCTCGACGAATATGTCTTTACTCTACTTTGAATTATAAGGTTTTTTGTGCAATTACACCATGACCATGTGTGAAATTAATAAGACAGTAAGTGTTTAATTGACAGGTGTCTAAAAAATGATTATATTCTGGTTATGGAAGAAAAAAAGATAAATATCGGGCAGCTCGCCGAGTTGAGCGGCGTCAGCCGCCGAACCATCAGATTCTACGTTCAGAATGGTCTGCTGCAGCCGCCGCTGGGGGCTGGCCGTGGCCATTATTACACAGAAGAGCATCTGCGTGATCTGCTGCGCATAAAGACTCTCAAAGAAAATAATCTCAGCCTCGAAGAAGTCGCCGGGCAGTTGCACTTTCAGAATCAGCCTGAAGAGACTGCTTACCCTTTGCCGACCACCTGGGTGCGCATCGAGGTCTGCCCGGGTATTGAATTGAATGTCCAGGGCGGCGTTTACCCGGTGACTCCAGCCAGAGTCAGAAAACTGCAAAAATTCGTTTATCAGCTGTTTGGCGCAAATTCAACCCAGAGAGAGGTTTCCGATGAGTAATGTTTATTGTTCATTGCACGACAAAACTAACGACAGGCTTGTTCCATTACAGGCAGTGGCTGTAAAAGGCGTGGTTGATGGCCTTTCGGTGAGCTGGCAGGTGATTCAGCGCTTTACCAATAATGAAAAAAAAGCGATCGAGGCGGTATTCTCCTTTCCATTGCCCGCGGGGGCCACGCTCAGTTCTCTCAAAATAATCACCGGAGATCGTATTATCACTGCGGTCACCGAAGAACGTGAAAAGGCATTCGAACGGTACGACGAAGCGATAAGCGAAGGCAATGGCGCCTTTCTGCTCGACCAGGAACGCCCCGACCTTTTTGTCATGAGTCTTGGCAATCTTCTGCCAGGGCAGCAGGTCGAAATTCAGCTCAGTATGTTTCAACTGCTCGAAGCTCAGGCCGATTCGGCAAGAGTTTCTTTTCCGGTAGTGATTGTGCCCAGGTATTTTCCGGCGGCGAGCGCTGCCGAAATCTCGGAATGGGAGAGAATCTCACCCGATTATGCCGCAAGGGTTCCGTATGGTTTCAGTTTTAACCTCAAGATAATTCAGAATTCAGCGTTGCGAACGGTAGAATCGCCCAGTCACCCGATCAGGGTTGAGTTTGGCCGGAATGAGGCTGATATCAATCTTTCTCAGGCTTCGGTAATGCCAGATAAAGACATTGTCGTCAATTTTTCGCTTGTCGAAAAAATTCAGCCCGGTATCACTCGCTGCGTTTTTAAGGGTCGCGAGCATTTTCTTGTCGAACTTTTTCCCGAAATTGAGGCCGAAGAATCGACAGCGCCTAAAGAAGTGGTTTTCGTCGTTGACTGCTCCGGTTCGATGCAGGGTGACTCGATCAGAGAGGCGGTTAACGCACTGCAGCTGTGTGTGAGATCGTTGAATGAGGGTGATTATTTTCAAATCGTCTGTTTCGGCAGCAATCATCGACGTCTTTTCAAAAAGCCACAGGTGTTGAATGACCAGACACTCGAAGAAGCTACCCGTCTTATTTCGTGTATCGGCGCTGATATGGGCGGCACTGAAATTCTGCCGGCCATGCAGGCTGCGGTTCAGGGCCTTCAGACAGAGTTTGCCAGCCTGATGCTGTTTACCGACGGTGAAGTTGGCAACGAAAAGGAAGTCATTGATTTTGCTGTCAGCAGCAGAGGGAAATGCCGCGTCTTTTCTTTCGGTATCGGCAATGGTGCGAGTGAATCGCTGGTGCGCGGGGTTGCTGACCGCAGTGGCGGTGCCGCTGAGTTTGTTTTTCCGGGCGAACGTATTGAACCAAAAGTTCTGCGCCAGTTTAAACGGTTGTCGGCACCGATCCTTTCAGAAATTGAGGCCGTCTGGGAATGCAGCGGACTGGAAGCTGTGCCAGCGGTTTTCAACAGGTTGTTTTCTGGCGAAGTGATTCGTCTGGCTGCGAGGGCAGAACCTGGAAAAGCATTGCCTGATAAGCTTAAGGTGGCATTGTCGGCAATGTGCGGCGCAAAGAAGCTGGCTTTTACCGCCGAATCTCCGCGTTTGTCGGTCGGCAGTGTTCCGGCTCTGTGGTGGGCACAGAAGCGTATTGAAATTCTCGAGAATGGTGAGAATAAAATCGGTTCTGGCAGTAATCAGGGTCGCAAAAAAACAAAAAATGCCGATTCTGAAATGATCGAGCTTTCGAAAGAATACGGAATAATCTGCGCAAAAACCAGTCTTGTAGGCGTAGAAGAACGCGTCGGGAGCGAAAAGAATGATGGCAGGGTTGAACTGCGGCGTGTTCCGGTTATGGTTCCGGCTGCCCGGGATTTTATGGGCAGCGTTGCCGGCAGTGGCATCATTTCGCGCTGCTGTACTTATCTCGCTGATTCTTTTGCGGCCAGTATTTCACCGGCGCCGGCGATTCTGCGCAGTCTTAATGAAGATTCCGGCAGAGGCTTCTCTCTGATGAGTAGACGCCCGCCTCCTTCGGGTGCTGGCAACGATGGCGGCGCAAAATCCGCGATTGAACTGCCGTCAGTTCCGTCGGCCCCGGCCGGCAAAGAAGACAGAATAATTGAAATTCTTGTGTTTGCTGGCTCAGATGGCTTGTTCAAACACTCAAAAAGGCTTCTCGGCCTTATCGATGCCAGCGAAGCCGACTTCGCGGCGCAACTGGCAATAGCCCCGGCCGGCCTTGCATCAGCCGACAGAGAGAAATTTGCAATGTCTATGCTGGTTAAAGCCTACCTCGAAAACAATTGCCAACCGGAGAAAGATCTCTGGTCGGCAATTATTGAGAAAGGCAGGCGTAAGTTACAGAGTTGGTCTAATGGCAGTTTCAGCGAATAGGAACAATCGAGCTGGGTATGTTGGGCATTCTGACGCGGGTTGATGTGCCGCTTACCTGTCCCCAGTTGAAATTTCTGAAGATATTTACCAGCAGGGCGCCAAGGCCGACAGCAACTGGGGCGGCGATTACTGCACCGGCGGCGGTTCTGCCTGCAGAGTGTCCTCTGTGGTGCGGGGTTCTGTGGTGATTGTTCTGAGAGCAGGCATTGGCGTTGCAGTTTTCTACCAGGCGCATTGCCAGATTTATGCGCTGCAGTGCTTCATGGCGGTTGTTCCAGAGAATTTCCATTTTGGCGTTGTCGATGACGCGGTCGAGGCGGTGATCGAAGCAGTGTGACACGCCCTGTTTCTTGAGAAGCCTCTGGGCATGTTTCAGATATGGTCTGGCATTCTGTATTTCAGTATAGGCCCGGCCGCTGGCAACTATGTTGCAGGCGCTGTTAAGGTCTGAATAAATGGCGTTAATGAGATCATTCTGACTGTAATAGCCGGCAAACAGCTGCGGCAGCGAAGAAAAAACAAAAGAACAGATCAATACCAGACAGAGAACTTTCGAAAAATTGCGTTTCATGAACCTTTACCTCTTTATTTACTCTGGCAGGGTCTTTGCAGACCATAGAACTGCCAGTAATGCCGGCCGTAAAACTCTGGTTTTTCGGCGCGAGCCAGCATTAAGCAATTTGTGTGCCATAATTTGAATTTTGCAGTGCAGCAGGCGTTATGTCGCTGATAATAAGTATTCAGGCAAATGTTTACTTTGTTGAAAATGCTGCATTGACAAATCTGTGCCGGAAATTCGTCAATATCTGCCGAAAATTTTTGCTTAC
>DAOQWI010000110.1:0-9209 GCA_035342015.1 Candidatus Ozemibacteraceae bacterium
AGATGTCGAAACCCGATTCTTCTGGAAACTCAACATCGAGCAATATCAGATCAGGGGCCTGCTGAGTCATCGCCTCGAAGCACGAAGCAGAGTCTGAGGCAGTTATGGCACGAAAACCTTCCTGAACGAGAATGGTCTTGAGAGTCAGGTTACTGCTGAAATCATCGTCAACAACCATTATCAGCGGCACATAGTTTTCAGGGACAATATTGTTCTGTTCTGTCGTATTCTGCATCAAAGCTTTACACCGTGCTTTCTGTGAAACAGCAAAGCTGCTTACCATCTGTTTTTGGGGATATGCCAGCTTTCATCAGTCTCACAACCTCATTCTATCCTATCAGGGGTTAGAAAATAATATTCAGAAATATTTAAAAAATGGCTTTTAAAAATAGAACTTTATGTTATAATCTAATTGATACTGTTAATATAACATTTGAAAATTCTAAAATCAACATTTAAGGGGCGCAGTTTTTTGTACCCCATATCCGCTGCAATATCTGACGCGTTTTCGCAAAAACAATGTTGTATGTAAAGTCTGGCCCTGCAGGTCGATAAAGGCGGCACAGGGCCATATGGTAAGGAGATAACATGACTTCTTTTGTTCAGAATCAGAAAGGTAATACCGCCAGTTTTTTTCTCAAAGGCGATTTCACCCAGAGCAATACCAACGGCCTTAGACAGGCTCTGCTCGATTCAATCAAGAACGGTACTACCACAATTAAAATCGATCTCAACGAAGCCAACAGTATAGACTCACCAAGCATTGGGCTGCTGGTTTCGGTACATAATACGCTCAAGCCTCTTTCGGGCGAACTGATCGTTAACCGGGCAAAGCAACCGATTGCCGAGCTTTTTTCGGTGCTTCAGCTCGACAAGAGGTTCAAGGTCAACGCATCTTAAGGGGGGGGTTGAATGACCCTTGGAAATGATGAACTGCTGAAAGAATTTCTCGCCGAAACCAATGAACAGCTGGCCGGAATTGAAAGCGACCTGCTCACCATTGAAGAAGGCGGCGAAAATATCAACGAAGAGCTGGTTAACAAGGTTTTTCGCGCCGCTCACTCGATCAAGGGAGGCAGCTCTCTTTTTGGACTGAGAAAAATCCAGGAGCTGTCTCATAAAACCGAAAGCGTGCTCGACCTCATTCGTTCGCGCGTTATCAAGCCAAACCCCGAAGTCGTCAATATATTGCTGATCAGCTTCGACAAGCTCAAAGAGTTGCTCAATAATGTCATGGTCAGCAACGAAATGGATATCTCAGAAAACCTCGTGGCCCTGACCGGCCTGGCCACCTCGTTTTTACCACAGAGCGAGAAGGGCTTTTTCCACAAACAGGGGGCGGTCAAACTCCCGCCCGGCGCCTCTGTCAACGTCAACGAAATGGACCTCGAGCTTGCACGCAAAAACGGCCATTACGTCTACTTTGTCGAATATGATCTGATCCAGGATATCGACATGCTCGACAAAAACATTCTCGACGTGGTGCGTCTGCTCATCGCCTTTGGCAAAGTCATTGACGCACAGGTGAACACCGATGCGGTAGGCACGCTTGAAGAAGAGCCAAGCGGCATAATCCCGCTGCACGTTCTTTTTTCGACCGAAGTCGGGCCCGATGAGATTGAGATGGTGCTTGAACTGCCCAAAGAGCGCATAAAACTGCTCGCTTCGCCGCCGAAAGACATGCCGGCTGCCCCGCCCCCGATTCAGATCGCCGGAATCTCGCCGATGCCGGCAACTGCCGAAGCAAAAACACAATCTGCCACCACCCCCGAAAAACCTGCCGAGACTGACAAAGCAGACATTCAGACACCGAATGCCCGCCCGGCCGGTTCAGACAGCGAAAAAGCAAAATCGCCCGCCGCTGGCGAACCTGCCAGAAAAACGGCGCCTGACCAGCCGGTTACGACACAGGGCGGCAGCGCTGTTGCAGATGCAACCCTGCGTGTCAGTGTTGAGGTTCTCGAAACTCTGATGAACCTTGCAGGCGAGCTCGTATTGAGCCGCAATCAACTGCGCGAAGCCCTTTCGACCAACGACATGCGCGGCGTACACGCCGGCAGTCAACGCGTCAGTCTCGTAACCTCAGAACTGCAGGAAGCGATCATGCAGACCCGCATGCAGCCGATCGGCAATGTTTTTAACAAGTTTCCCAGGGTAGTGCGCGACATGTCACGCACCCAGGGCAAAGAAATTCAGCTGATCATCGAAGGTAAAGAGGTCGAAATGGATAAGACCCTTATCGAAGGGCTCAACGACCCCCTTACCCACATGATCCGCAATTCATGCGACCACGGCATCGAAATGCCTGAGGAACGCATCAAAAAAGGCAAGTCACCAACCGGCAGGGTTACTCTGCGTGCCTATCACGAAGCCGGTCAGGTTATCGTCGAAATTACCGACGATGGCAAGGGTATCAACCCGGCAAAGATTTCTGCCAGTGCCGTTTCCAAAGGCCTTATCTCGCAGGAAAAGGTTCTGGGCATGTCTGATGCCGAAAAAACAGCCCTGATATTTCTGCCAGGTCTCTCTACCGCCGAAAAGGTCAGCGATATTTCGGGGCGTGGGGTCGGCATGGATGTTGTTAAATCGAATCTCGACCGCCTTGGCGGCAAAGTCGAGATTGAGTCAAAAATCGATGAAGGCACGAGATTCTGCATCAAGCTGCCGCTGACGCTGGCGATCATACCATCTCTGGTGGTTGCTGTGGGTAACGAGCGCTTCGCCGTGCCACAGATCAATGTTCTTGAATTGACGCGCATTCCGGCCGCCCAGATCCAGAACAAGATCGAAATTGTCGGCGATGCCGAAGTTCTCACTCTGCGCGGAAAACTTATCCCGCTCGTCTCTCTCGGCAGAGTTCTCGGCATTAACAGAGAAGTTACCGACGAAAATACCGGCCTGACACTTTCAGACCGGCGACAGTCGCTCGCCGACCGCCGCAGTCGCCGGTCGCCTCTTCTTGTATCTGGTTCTGCAGTTCAAACAGATTCAGAATCTGCGTCGACAAAAAGAGAAGCCGAAACCGACCGGCGTTACCATGCAGCCAATGATCTTAACATCGTTATCATCTCGACAGGCACCTTTCAATATGGCGTTGTCGTCGACCGGTTCTTC
The DNA here is from genome assembly GCA_035342015.1 of Candidatus Ozemibacteraceae bacterium. Taxonomy (GTDB): domain Bacteria; phylum Muiribacteriota; class Ozemobacteria; order Ozemobacterales; family Ozemobacteraceae; genus Rifleibacterium. The sequence goes on from DAOQWI010000110.1 coordinate 3,115, forward strand.
AACACCGAAGAAATCGTCGTCAAACCGCTGGGGCGCCATCTTAAGGGTCTGCCGGAATATGCAGGTGCGACCATCATGGGCGACGGCAAGGTTGCTTTGATCATAGATGTTTCTGGTCTGGCCGCCAAAGCCGGTATGCGACACGTAAGCGGCAGCAGCCGGGCAGCAATTCTCGCAGCCGAAACAGCCAGAGAGGGCCGGCATGACGCCATGTCGTTTCTGTTGTTTCAGAACCAGCCCGGCGAGTTGTGCGGAATTCCGATGGAAATGGTACTGCGTGTCGAAAGAATCGAGCGCAGTCAGGTCGAGAACTCTGCCGGGCGCCGAACCATGCAGTATCGTGGCGCCAGCCTGCCGCTGATAACCCTCAGCGATGCCGCAGAGGTCAAACCGATCGGCGAAGAACAGAAGCTGGCAGTCATAGTTTCATCCATAGGCGGGCGCGAAGTTGGCCTGATGGTTGCCATGCCGGTAGATGTCATCGAAACAAGGCTTCAGATCGATCAGAAGACCCACCGTCAGAAAGGCATCTCGGGCTCAGCCATTGTCAAAGATAAAACCATGCTTCTTGTCGACATTGTTGAAATTGTCGAAACGGTTTTTCCTGAATGGCAGATCGCCCTCACCCCCGAAAAGACAGCCGGCAACGCAACACGCCCTCTGATTCTGCTTGCCGAAGACTCTGACTTCTTCAGGGGCCAGGTCAAACGCTTTATCGAATCAGAAGGTTTTGCCGTGGCAGAAGCCCCCGATGGTCAGGCCGCCTGGGAAATGCTCTGCCAGCTTGGCGAGAAAGTTAAGGTGGTCGTGACCGATATCGAAATGCCACGCATGACCGGGCTTGGTCTGGCTAGGGCTATCAGGGCTGAAGACAGGTTTGCCGGTCTGCCAATCATTGGTCTGACTTCTCTTGCCGGCGAAGAAGATATTGAACAGGGCAAGGCCGCGGGCATAACTGATTACCAGATCAAGCTCGACCGCGACCGTCTGCTCGAAAGCCTGCGCCGCATCCTTCCCAGGGTTGCTGAGCGGCAGGTCGAATTTTAAAATGGAATTAAGTTTCATCACTGGACAACGCCTTTAGCAGGCAGAACAGCGAAAAAACGGGAGAAAATAAATGCTCGAAAACGTAACACTTGCAAAAAAACTGGTTGGCGCCTTTCTGATCGTTGCAGTCATTACACTGGTCGTGGGTTATGCCGGGTTCAACGGCTCAAACAACCTGAACGGTCACATCATTGAGATTGCCAGGGTCAGATTGCCCAGCATCGAGAGCCTTCTGATGCTTGAAAGAGAGCTTGAGGTGATCACCAAGGTCGAAAAGGCCCTGTTGAACCCGAGACTCACTCTTGAAGAATCAGAAGCAAGCCTTGCCGAGGCAGCTGAGGCAAAAGAACACTACAAAAAAGCGCTTGAAATATATAAACCTTTGCCGCAGACCAAAGACGAGGCTGAAGAATGGGCAAAACTCGAGCCATTGCTGCAGAAAGCGGAACAGGCCAACGAAAAATTCTTCGAAGTCGCCCGCCAGATCAATGCCATCGGCATCCGTTTCCCGATTCAGCTCGAAAGGGACCTCGAAAAATTCAGAGGTGACCATTATCTGCTCGAAAATCAGGTATTGAACCATATCAACAGTGCCACCACGATTAAAAGCGGCGATGACCATACCGCCTGCAACTTTGGCCGCTGGCTGCCCAACTATAAATCAACCAACCCTGATATAGAAAAACTGATAACCGAAATGAAAGAGCCGCACCAGCGCTTTCACGCCGCGGTTAAAAAGATCAGAGAATATCTGCAGACCGGCGATTCTGTTTCGGCCCGCGCTCACTATGAACGCGAAATGAACACCGCCGCCAGAGAAGTGTTTAAGTATTTTGACGAACTGCTTGCTCTGTCTGCCAGGTCAAGACAGCTCTATGAACAGCTCAGCGAAATATCGGTAAAAGAAATTACCCCGATCGAATTCGCTCTCGAAGCGTCTCTTGAAAAAATCGTCAAAATCAATGAGGACGAAGCAAAGAAAGCAACCGAAGAGTCTGAAGCCGCCGCGGCTCAGGTACGTTTTACCACCATGGCAGGCACAGGCATAGGCTTCGTTCTGGCTCTTTTTGCTGGCTTCTACATCAGCCGCAACATCGGCAAAATTCTCGAAGCTTTCAAAGAAGAAATGGACAACCTGATTCAGGCTGCGATTGGCGGCAAACTGGCAACCAGAGGCCGCACCGACCGCATCAACTTCGAATTCAGACCTTTGCTCGAAGGCGTTAACAAGACCCTCGACGCGGTAATCGGGCCTTTGAACGTTTCGGCAGAATATGTCGACCGTATCTCAAAGGGCGATATTCCGAGAAAAATCACCGACAACTACAATGGTGATTTCAACGAAATCAAAGTTAACCTCAATACCCTGATCGACTCGATGATCAGCATCACCACCACGGCCAAAGAGATTGCCAGAGGCAATCTGCAGGTAACGGTCACTCCGCGCTCACCACAGGATGAACTGATGATCGCCATCGCCGACATGGTCAAAGGCCTGTCAACAATGATCAGAAATGTCAGCGAAGGCGCCCAGACGCTGGCTTCAGCCTCGACTGAACTGGCCGTGACCTCGAACAAGATGGTCGAAGAAACCACCCGGGTCACCGAGCGCTCATCAACCGTTGCCGCCGCCACCGAAGAAATGAGCGCCAACAGCAGATCGGTAGCTTCAGGCATGTCGAGCACCACCACCAACCTCTCTTCTGTGGCAGCAGCAACAGAAGAGATGACGGCCACCATCAGCGACATCGCCAACAATACCGAAAAAGCCCGCAACATATCGAGCGAAGCGGTTACCCAGGCGATTGCCGTTGCCAACATGATGAAAGAACTTGGCCGCTCCGCCCAGGAAATCGGCAAGGTCACCGAAGCGATCACCAGCATCTCGGCCCAGACCAACATGCTGGCCCTGAATGCGACGATTGAAGCTGCCAGAGCCGGAGCCGCCGGCAAGGGTTTCGCGGTTGTCGCCAATGAGATCAAAGAACTCGCCAAACAGACCGATTCTGCCACCGAAGATATCAAGGGTCGCATCAACGGCATTCAGACTTCTACCGGCACCGCGATCATGGATATCGACAAAATCTCAGCGGTCATCAGAAATGTCAGCGAAATTGTCACCACAATCGCCGTCGCCATCGAAGAACAGTCTTCGGTAACCCGCGACATCGCCGGCAATATTTCGATGGCCACCTCGGGTGTCAGTGAAGCCAACGACCGGGTTTCGCAAACCTCAACAGTCGCCCAGACCATCGCCCAGGACATCGCCGGGGTAAATGTCAGCGCCAGAGAGCTCGATCAGGCCAGCAAGCAGATCAACATCAGCGCCACCGAACTTTCACGCCTGTCAGAGCAGCTTCGCGCCATGATCGGCAATTTCAGAGTGTGATTTCTGCCTGCAGAAATCGCTCACCGGAGCCAGCCAATGGAAGAAAATAATGCTGAAGTCACGCAAAGTCTGGTTGCAACTTTTATCGTCGATGACAGACACTATGGACTGACTACCTCGCGGGTTCGCGAGGTAGTCAGAATCGGCGAAATCACCCCGGTTCACCATTCGCCTGAATTCATTCTCGGTATCATGAACCTGCGCGGTCGCATCGTGACCGTTGTCGATATTGGCCGCAAACTCGGTCTGAAGAATCAGGCCCTGACCGGCCACTCACGCATTTTCATAGCCGAATGGCAACAGGAACACGTAGGCCTTCTGGTTGACAGGGTTGGCGAAGTGGTGCCCTTCGATGAAGCCGAGCTCAGACCAGTACCGGAAAACATGCCCGCCGCTCAGGCCGGCATGCTGCACGGCGTTTTTCATTCAGGCAAACTGCTGATCGGGCTTCTCAATCTCGATCTGATTCTCGATGATGCTCCTGGCAAAGAAGACCGTCAGAAAGCCGGCGGTGAATAAAAATGGCCCTCAAGGTTCTCGTCGTCGATGACACGGTGCTTTTCAGAAAACTGCTTTCTGAGGCTCTAACAGCCTCAGGAGAAGCGGAAGTCGTCGGCTCGGCATCGGGCGGTTTTGCCGCCCTCGCCAGAATCAAAGAACTCAAACCCGATCTGATAACCCTCGATATCGAAATGCCCGGCATGGATGGCCTGCAGGTACTCGACGCAATCAAACGACAGGGTCTCGAATGCGGCGTCATTGTCGTCAGCGCCCTCACCAGAACGGGCGGCAAGCTGACCATTTCAGCCCTCGAAAAGGGTGCCTTCGACTTTGTCACCAAACCCGAGGGCGCTTCTATCGAAGAAAGCCTGCAGTCACTTACCAGAAGTTTGTCACCGATAGTCAGAGCTTTCAAACGTCGCTTCGAGATACGTTCGCTGCTGACCCGACCGGTTCAGCCCGTAAAATCGCCCCCCATCACCGCAACGCAACCTGCCGGCACGGTAGAAAGAACCGTTTCTGCACCGGGCAACGAAGAGCTGGCCAGAATTAATGAACGCATGCGCCAGATCGGCCAGCCTGGCCGGCCAAAAATGATACTTATCGGCGTGTCGACCGGCGGCCCCAACGCCCTTGGGCAGGTGTTGCCGCAAATTCCGGCCGGTATAGGCATTCCGGTCTTTATCGTGCAGCACATGCCGCCATTGTTCACGCAACCTCTTGCCGAAAGCCTGCACCAGCGCTGCAAGCTGAGCGTTCAAGAAGCTTCTGACGGCGAAATCGCTCAACCTGACAATGTTTATATCGCCCCGGGCGGCCGACACATGCGCATTAAAAATGCCGATAACCAGATTACTATCGAAATCACCGATGACCCACCCGAAAACAACTGCCGGCCAGCAGTCGATTACCTGTTCAGATCGGCGGCACACAACTTCGCCGGGCAAGCGGTTGCGGTGGTTCTGACCGGCATGGGCAACGACGGCCTTACCGGCGTCAAGCTTCTCAAACGGCATGGCTGCTACACCATCGCCCAGGACGAAGCTTCTTGTGTTGTCTTCGGCATGCCACGCGCCATCGTCGAAGCCGGCCTCGCTGACGCCGTTCTTCCCCTCGAATCTATCGCAGCAAAAATCACAGCATTAACACGGGGTGTAATTTAATGATCTCAATTACCCCGGACGAAATTAAAGTCTGGGCGCAACTTGTCTATCAGGCCTGCGGCATCGTTCTCGACGCCGGCAAGGGCTATCTGCTCGAAAGCCGCCTTGGCCCCCTGCTGCGGGAAACCGCCTCCGAGTCTTTCAGTGAACTGCTCTACAAGGTCAAGGCCGATGCCACCAGGCAGCTTACCCGCAAAGTCGTCGATGCCATGACCACTAACGAGACCTCGTTTTTTCGAGACTCTTCGCCTTTTGAGCTGCTGCAGCACAAACTGCTGCCAGAACTGATCGACCGCCGTAACCGCACTGCCAGGCCAGGTCAGCCGGTTCCGCTGAGAATCTGGAGCGCCGCCTGCTCTACCGGCCAGGAAGTCTACAGCATCGGCATCGTCATCAGAGAACTGATCGGCGATTCACCGCAATACCAGCCACAGATACTCGGTACCGACATTTCTGATCAGGCCCTGAAAAGAGCCAGCTACGGTGTTTTTACCCGCATGGAAATGGAAAGAGGCATGAATCCGGCCTATCTGCAGAAATGGTTTATCCCGCAGGCCGATCAATACAAAATTCGCGACGAGGTCAGAGCTCTTGCCACCTTTCGCCCGATCAACCTTCTAGAACCCCTGATATTTCCATACCGCTTCGACATAATTTTCTGCCGCAACGTTGCGATCTATTTTTCTGAAAAAGACAAGGTATCCCTGTTCGACAGAATGGCGCAGGTGCTTGCGCCCGACGGGGCTTTGATCATCGGCTCAACCGAATCGATCACCGGCATAACCACAAGATTCGCCCCACACCGGCACCTGCGCGCCGTTTACTATCAGCCTGTCTGACCGGGCTGTCGCATGGCACACAACACACAAAAATAAAGCCATCCACAGAACAGCTGAAAAAATTTAAGCATAATGCACCAGCTGATTGCGCACACTTCATTATTCCTGCTACAATTCACTGTTCATAAATGTTAACGGTGATTGAGGGCAAATAGG
>DAOQWI010000110.1:9309-11142 GCA_035342015.1 Candidatus Ozemibacteraceae bacterium
ATTCCTGCTACAATTCACTGTTCATAAATGTTAACGGTGATTGAGGGCAAATAGGCATGAAAATTCTTGTCTGCATAAAACAGGTTCCCGACTCGACACGAGTCGATATCGACCCCGAAACCATGACCCTTAAAAGAGGCGGCGTCGACAGCAAAATCAACCCATTCGATCTTTTCGCCATTGAAACGGCAGTAAAGCTCAAAGAGCAGCACAACGCTCAAGTCTGCTCGATAAGCATGGGCCCACCACAGACTGAAGCCGCCATTCGCGAAACCTATATGCTCGGTGTCGACGAAGGCATTCTGCTCAGCGACCGCAATTTTGCCGGCGCCGACGTGCTGGCAACCGCCTATGCCCTTTCTCAGGGCATTCTCAGTGCCGGCATGCCCGACCTGATAATCTGCGGCCGACAGACCACCGACGGCGATACCGGTCAGGTCGGCCCCGAAATTGCCGAATTTTTGAATATCCCGCACGTTGCCTACGTCAGAAGCATTGTCTCGTCTGACGATAAGGGCATGGTGCTCGAAATGGACATGCCGGAAACCGTCGAAGTCGTCAGAATCAATTTTCCGTTTCTGATGACTGTCGAAAAAGGCATTTTTCAGCCGCGCCTGCCTTCGTTCAAACGCCGACTGGCCAGTAAAGACAGGCCAGTCAGACGTTTAACCCTTGCCGACATGCCCGATTCTCAGCTGGAGAATTACGGCCTCAAGGGGTCACCGACCCAGGTTATCAGGATTTTTCCGCCGGCGAACCCGGCAACCCACGAAACCTGGAAAGATGCCCCAGAAGTGCTTGCCGACAAGATTTACAGCAAACTGAGTGAGTTAAAATTTCTATGAGCAATATCAGAATCAAAAACCTCAATGACCAGAACCTTGACGAGCTGATCGCTCTGTGTCCTTTCAATGCCATAGAAAAAGATGCTCAGAGCGGGCTGGCAATCAATGCCGGCTGTCGTATGTGCCGAATCTGCCTCAAAAGAAAACCCGACGTTTTTTATCTCGCCGAAGCCGCCCCTGCCCCACGCATCAACAAACAGGAATGGCAGGGGCTCGCAGTGTATATCGAGCAACAGAACGGCTGCATTCACCCGGTCAGCCTCGAATTGATCGGCAAGGCACGTGAAATGGCCGCCAAAACCGGGCAGCAGGTATTCTGCCTGCTCGCCTGCGAAAAAAGTGCCGGGCTCCCTGAACAGATTCTTGAATACGGCGTCGACAAGGTTTTTGTCTACGAGCGCCCAGAATTGCGACACTTCAGAATCGAGCCTTTCGCCGCTGTTTTTGCCGACTTTATCAATCGTGTCAAGCCATCAGGCGTGCTCGTCGGTGGCACCTCGATCGGGCGCTCGCTTGCCCCGAGAGTTGCGGCGCGCTTCAAGACCGGCCTTACCGCCGACTGCACCATTCTCGACATCAATGCCAGCACCGACATCGACCAGATAAGACCCGCTTATGGCGGCAACATCATGGCACACATTCAGACCCCGAATCATCGGCCACAGTTCGCTACCGTAAGATACAAAATCTTCAACGCTCCTCAAAAAACCGAGCCCTGGGGCACTGTCGAATTCTGTCAGATCGACGCCGCAGCCCTCAAATCGGCGATTGAAGTGCTCGAAATCAGGCCGAAAGAAAAGGTCAGATCGGTCGAAGATGCTGAAGTGATCGTTGTAGCCGGCAAAGGCATAAAAAAAGAAGGCGATCTCAAAATGATTTACGAACTGTCAGATGCGCTCGGTGCCATGACCGCCGGCACCCGCCCGCTGATCGAACAGGGCTGGTTTGACCCGCGCCTGCAGATCGGCCTCAGCGGTAGAACTGTAAA
>DAOQWI010000111.1:0-11044 GCA_035342015.1 Candidatus Ozemibacteraceae bacterium
GCTGGCTGCTCGCGAGCATGACCCCAAGATTATTCCGGCGTGAAGCTCTGCCTGAGCAGAAAATCATTCGCGAAACAAATCTCGAAGCCAGAAATATCTTCTACGACAGCGACAACGGCAAATTCAGTGCGTCTGACAGCGTGCATCTACGCATTGAAGAGCGTTCCTGGGATCTGGCCACCTATACCTGGGCCGTAATAACATCTGACGAGATGCTTGGTTTCCGCGACAGCAGCCGCATGATTTTCAGCGGCAACGTCAAGGTGCGCGACCAGGAAAACTATGGCTACGGCAACCGCCTCGACTACCTAAAAGAGAGATCGTTAGCCATTCTCAGCGGCAATGCCGTGCTCGAAACCAAAGAAAAAAATGCCAAAACCGGCAAAATGGAACCACGGGTTCTGAAAGGCCAGAAGATTATCTACAACACCGAAACGCGCCAGGCCGTCTCTGAGTAGCCGCAATGATGCAGAAGGTTATTCCGGCAGGGGCGATTGCGGGGTATAATTCTCTGACCGGAATGCACGCAGGTTGGCATCAACACTAACAAGGAACGAACGAAGCACCAGATATGCAGTTAAACGTAAAATATCGCGATTACATTCTCGACGAATTTCAGATTCAGGCCATCACCGAGATCGAAAACGGCCATTCGCTGGTTCTTTCGGCCCCGACCGGCTCAGGCAAAACCCTCGTCGCCGAATACCTGATCGAAAAGGTTCTCAAAACCGACCAGCGCATCATTTACACGTCGCCGATCAAAGCCCTTTCGAACCAGAAGTATCGTGATTTTTCACGCCTTTACGGCGACAAGGTCGGCATTCTGACCGGTGACGTTGTCATCAACCGTGATGCCCAGGCTCTGATCGTGACCACCGAAGTTTACCGCAACATGGCTATCGAAGACCCTGAAGCCATCGCCGACGTTTCTTACGTCATTTTCGACGAAATTCACTATCTTGGCGACATCGAACGCGGCACCGTCTGGGAAGAATCAATCATCTTCTCGCCGAAAACCGTGCGTTTCCTGGCTCTATCGGCCACGATTCCGAACTGCGATGAACTGGCCCGCTGGATCGAATCGGTAATCGACCATCAGGTCAAGGTTATCAGTCACAATCAGCGCGCCGTGCCGCTGTCGTTTCTATTTTATCACCAGAAAGCCCTGATGCCGTTCAAGGAACTGCGCAAACGCATGCGTGGCGGGGCCGAAACAGAAAGTTTAAGAGATCGCCGTCAGAAAAAAGAAGGCGAATTCAGACATTTTGATATCATCAAACAATTGCGGCAGCAGGACCGCCTGCCACTGCTATATTTCGTTTTTTCGCGCGCCCTGGCCGACAAACTTGCCCGTGAAACCGCCCAGAAGATGGACTTCACTTCGAATGCCGAAAAAGAGCGCATCGAAGAAATGGTCGACAACTGCATCGAAAAATATTCGCTGCAGAACCTCGAAACTGCCGCCAACCTGAAAGAGGAGCTTATGCGCGGCGTTGGCCGTCACCACGCCGGTCTGCTGCCACAGCTCAAAGAACTCGTCGAAATTCTTTTTGCCGAGCGCACCCTGCGGGTTCTTTTCGTGACCGAAACCTTCGCGGTCGGTGTCAACATGCCGGCCCGCAGCGTCGCCTACGATGCCCTGAAAAAATACGACGGCCGCAGCTTCAGACCGATGCAATCACTTGAATTTACGCAAATTTCCGGGCGTGCCGGCCGACGCGGTATCGACAAGACCGGCTGGGTTGTGGTGCCGCATCTGCCGCGCGACCTGTCGTTCGAAGAACTGCAGAATCTTGTCTACGGCGATATTGAAAACCTGAAAAGTGCCTTCGATCTTTCGTTCAACAGTGTTCTCAACCTTTATTCAGGGCACAAGACCGACGAAGTCAGAATGATTCTCAAGCGCAACTTCGCACAGTTTCAAGCCAACAAAAACCTGCCCGAGCTGACCGACAAGGTTGCAAAGCTGCGCCTCGAAATTGAGCGGGTCGAGCCGCGCTGCCCCGAAAAAAAGAACGATTTCACCGATTTTATGGTGTTTTATAAAAAGAAACAGCAGCTCGAAGATACGATGCACCGGCAGATGGATGACATCCGGCATGGCATGCGCGGCCGTAAAAACCGGGCTTTCCAGGAAGAAGTCGAAAAGAAATTCTCTGATTCCTATGCCGAACTTCAATCCCAGGAAAAGAACTTCATCTGTGGGCGCTGCCACAGCCGCAGCAAATGTATTGCGCGCTATTATCAGGCAGAACGTCTCCATAAAAAGCTCGATTACTGGCGCAGCATGCTTGAAGAGCAGGGCGAACTGCAGCTGCCGCTCTACGAGCGCAAACTCGAACTGCTGCGCAAGCTTGGCTATATCGACGACAAGGGCCTGTTGCCGCGCGGTGAGCTTGCCAGCCGCATCCACACCGAAGAAATCGCTGTTACCGAGCTGTATTTTCATGGTTATTTCCATGAGTGCAACGAACATGAAGTGAATGCGCTGTGCCTGTCGCTCGTTTATGAACACCGCCGACGTGCTGCCGCCAATGGGGAACAGCCACGGGCGGCGGCCAAAATGCCCGAAAAGATCAAGAGTGCACGGGGTTTCATCAACAGCCTGGCCCGACAGCACCCTTTCATCAAGCCGCTCGAAACGAGAATCTGTCACCTGATGATTGCCTGGAGCGAAGGCACCGCCTTTGAAGACATCATGTCCATGACCGACATACCCGAAGGAGACCTGATCAGAGCTTTCAGACAGGTTATCGACCTGCTGCGACAGATTCGCGACGCCGTCAAAGAGAACAGTCTGCGCGACAAACTGCTCTCGTGTCTGGCCTTCATCAACCGCGACATCGTTCTCGCCACCGAACTCAGAGACTGATTAAATGCCGAACGCTGCCATCGTCAAAAGTCTATCACCCGAACAGACCCTTGAAACGGCTGCCAGCCTCGCAAGCCAGTTTCCAAAGGCGCTGGTGCTGCTGCATGGGTCGCTGGGCGCAGGCAAAACACTTTTTGCACGCGGCTTTGCTCAGGGGCTGGGCATCAAAACCAATGTTTCGAGTCCGACCTATACTCTGATGAATGAGTACCGAGGGGGCGGCGGCAGCATGTTTCATCTCGATCTGTACCGCGTCAACTGCTTCGAAGAGGTTGTCGACATCGGGCTTTTCGAGATTCTCGACGCCGGTCAGCCGTGTCTTATCGAATGGGCCGAACGGGTGCCCGAACTCGATCGTCTGCCGCATCTCGACGTGCGCATCAGCTGTTTCGATGAAGATCACGAACATCACCGGCAGATCGAATGGCAATGGCAGGACGGGCAGCAATGAAATACCTGTTTATAGATGCTTCAGAGAACAGCACTTTTGCCCAGACCGGCAATGCAGCCGGCTTCAGGTCGCAGGTGTTTGCCACCGACCGCAATTTTGCCGCCAGAATCACGAATATCTGCGACGAAATGCTGCAAAATGCCAACATGACCTTTGCCGACCTCGATCTTCTTGTGGTCTGCACGGGCCCCGGCAGCCTAACAGGCCTGAGAGTCGCGGCCGCATTTTTGCGAACCGCCGCCATGCTTGCCAACAAGCCGCTTGTGGGCATCAGTATCTTCGACTGGTCGCTGCAGACGCTGATCGAAAAGAATATCAGCGGCCGGGTGCGTCTGGTCATGCCGACACTCATCGACAAAGCCTTCTCGATAAATGCTGAGCTGCCCGATCTCAACCATAGCCAGCCCGAACTTATCGAAAGAACCACCGCAGGGGCTCAACCTGACACCTATGGCATCAGGTTTTCATACCCCGGCGTTATCAGCCTGCAGCCAGAACCGGCGGCTCTGCACAAATTAATCAATCTGGATTGCCATTCTCCGGCCCGCAGCCTGCCAGAAATTCTCAATATTCTGCCGCTTTATGTCATTCCGTCGCAGGCAGAACGCAAATTCAAGGAAGCCTCATGATCACTCTCGGCATTGAATCTTCATGTGATGATACTTCCGTTGCTCTCGTCAAAGATGGTGTCGAGGTTCTTGCAAGCCTTGTCTCGTCGCAGATCGAAATTCACCGCCGTTTCGGCGGGGTCGTGCCCGAAGTCGCCTCGCGCAAGCATCTAGAGGCAATTCTGCCCCTGCTGAATGAAGCAATGACAGCAGCCCGCTGTGAATTCAAAGATATCGACCAGATAGCGGTAACCGCTGGCCCCGGTCTTCTAGGGCCGCTCCTCATCGGCCTGAGCACCGCCAAAGCACTGGCCTGGCAGCTGAAAGTGCCCATGATACCAGTCAATCATATTGAAGCACATCTGACCGCTTCATTTCTTGCCGCCGGCCGCAAGCCAGAATTTCCGTATCTCGGGCTGATTGTTTCAGGCGGCAATTCAAACCTGGTTTATGTTACCGGCCCGCGCCAGTTCAAATGCCTGGCCCAGACGCTCGATGACGCGCCCGGCGAACTCTTCGACAAAGTTGCCCGCCATCTCAATCTCGGTTACCCGGGCGGCCCGGTCATTCAAAAAACCGGCGAGGGCGGCGACCCAAAACGCTACCGCCTGCCCCGCCCGATGGCCGGCAAGGGTTACGTCTTCAGCTTCAGCGGCCTTAAAACCGCGGTAATGCGCGTTGTTGAACAGGAAGGCGATCGCCTCAACATGAGCGATCTCTGCGCCAGCCTGCAGCAGGCAGTTGCCGACAGTTTTGCCGAAAAAGTCGAAATGGCGCTCAATGAAACCCGCACCAGAAGGCTGGTCATGGCTGGCGGCGTTGCCGCCAACCGGCCCCTGCGCGAAAAAATGCAGCAACTGGCAGACGCACACAAGGCCGAACTGCTGCTGCCGACCATTCATCTCTGCACCGACAATGCCGCCATGATCGCCGCCCACGGTTATTTCACGGCAGCTGAAGCGCCAGCCAACAGTCTCGAAGTTAACGCCGTCGCCAGCTGGGAAATGGGCGGCCCGCACAATTTTTAAGGAAAACGCATGCAGAACGGTAAAATAAAAGTCCTTTCAGACGACATTATCTGTAGAATCGCCGCTGGCGAAGTAGTCGAGAGGCCGGCTTCGGTGGTCAAAGAACTCATCGAAAACTCGATTGACGCCCGCGCCACCCGTATCGAAGTCGAAATCAAAGACGGCGGCCAGAAGCTGATCGAAATTACCGACAACGGCGAAGGCATGTGCCGCAACGATGCCCTGCTCGCCTTCACCCCGCATGCCACCAGTAAGCTCAAAGACGACGCAGAGCTCGAACATATCGCTTCGCTTGGTTTTCGCGGCGAGGCATTGCCGACCATTGCTTCGGTGGCGCGCGTATCAATGGTTACCCGCCACGAAAGTGAAGAAACCGGCTCAAAACTTCTCATCGAAGGCGGCCGCATCGTCAGCCACGATTCCGATCCTTTCCCGCGCGGCACGCGAATTCAGGTCAAAAACCTGTTTTTCAATGTTCCGGCACGGCGCAAGTTTCTCAAGAGCATTCAGTCAGAAATGGCGCAAATTTCAGATGTCGTCTGCCATTACATGATGGGCTACCCCGAAATCGCCTTCAAATTCAGCAAAGGTAATATTCAGATCGCCGGTACCAACGGTTCAGGTAACCTGATCGATGCAATTCTTGCCGTCTACGGCCCTGAAGTGACCCGCAGTCTGGTGCAGCTCAAAGAACCCGCCTCTATCGCCGGCACCGGCATGTCGCTGCGCGGCTATATTTCGCCGCCAAACCAGGCCAGACCGGCGGCCCGCTACATGACGACCCTGGTCAACCGCCGGGTGGTCAAAACGAAACTGCTGACCCAGGCGATCAACAAGGCCTGTTCAGCATTTTTTCCGAAGGGCCGCTACCCGGTTCTGATTCTCGACCTGCGCGTACCGCCAGAAATGATCGACGTCAACGTGCACCCGCAGAAAACCGAGATCCGCTTCAAAGACGAACGCTGGGTTTTCGCCACCATCTGGGAAACGATTCAATCGAGCCTCTCAGGCCTGCGCATGGTTTCTGCACCGGTACGGCCGTCAGAATCTACTGGGCCGGAGCCTGAGACGGCCGACCTGCCTGATTTCGACGACAGCGTCGATGTCACCGGCAACAATCAGCCGCCTTCTTCGCGCCCGTCGATTTTTACGCCGCCACCCTCTTTCAGCATGCCAGCGCGCCAGCCGGCAAATGACGGCGATGCAAGAATTTATGAGCTTAAAGAAACCGAAGTCGAAAGACTCGGTCCCCACTCCGTCACACCGCTGACAACGGCCGGGGCGGCATTCGCACCGGTTGTTACCCTGCACAACCCGAGAATTCTGGCACAGCTGAAAAATTCGTATCTGCTCGGCGAAGACGAAGAGGGGCTGTTCATCATCGACCAGCATGCAGCGCACGAACGCATTCTCTTCGACCAGTACACCAACACCTACAGGGATATGCCGGTTACTGCCCAGCCACTGCTGTTTCCGGTGCCATTGCGATTGCTGCCGTCTGAACGCCTTATTATCAAAGATCAGCTGCCACAGCTGAAAAGCCTTGGGTTTTCCATTCACCAGGAAGAAGACAATCAGTTTTACGTCACTGCAGTTCCGGTTTCAGAAAAGAAAACCTCCGACAGCGAATCGATTCAGAATGTACTGTCTGAAGTGCTCAACGGCTGGGAAAGCAGATCTATCGCCGAAATTAAAACCGACCTGCTGAAAATGATGGCCTGCAAAGCCGCAGTCAAAGCCGGTGACCCGCTTACCGACTCAGAATGGAACAGCCTGCTCGAACAGCTGCTGAAAACTGAAAACCCATTCACCTGCCCGCACGGCCGACCGATCGTGATCAGGCTCACCACCAGGCAGATCGAAACCGGCTTTTTACGAACCTGATGCAGAAACCGGTGCTGGCGGTTCTTGGGCCCACCGCCTCAGGAAAAACGGCTCTTGCCATAGAGATTGCCCGCCGCTTCGGCGGCGAGATCGTCAACTGCGACTCGCGACAGGTTTATCGCGGCATGCAGATCGGCACCGCGAGCCCGTCTTCAGAAGAGCGGCAACAGGTGCCGCATCATCTTTTCAATTTTCTCAGCCCGGCCGAAAATTTCAGCGCCGCTGATTATGCGCTGAAAGCGGCCGAAGCCTGCAGAGAAATCTGGAACCGCCGAAAAATACCGCTGCTGACCGGCGGCACCGGCTTCTATTACGCCGCAATCGCAGAGGGTCTTGGTGACGCCGGGCAAAACCTGCAACGGGCTGAAGAACTGCGCGAAATGCTCGAATCCAGGGGTCTCGAATATATGGTGGGCATGCTGCAGCAGCTTGACCCGGCAGCGGCCGCAGGCATCGACACGAATAATTCCAGAAGGGTGCTGCGGGCCATCGAAATTGTCGAAACGACCGGCAAACCCTATGCCGAAAACCGGCCGGTCAGCCTGTTGCCGGAGGCGATTTTTTTTCCGGTGGTGGTAACGCGGCCGCGTGAAGATCTGCACCGCTCAATCGCCCTCCGGGTAGACAAAATGATCGCAGACGGACTGGAAGCTGAAGTCAGGCAACTGGTGAGCGAATTCGGTCAGCAGGCACCGGGCCTGAATTCGATCGGCTATCAGGAATGGTTCGCAAATTTCAGCGGTGAAATAACGATGGCTCAGGTAAAAGAGCTGATCATAATTCATACCCGGCAATACGCCAAACGCCAGGAAACCTGGTTCAGACGCAGACCAGGGGTCGCTCCGACCGACATCGGCAGTCAGCATGACTCGGCGGCAATTTTCCAGCAGATTGCTGCATTCGTTGGTCGGTTTGCGTTATAATCAAAAATACGCCGCTAAACAAATTCTGCCGCATTGCCGATTATTCTCCTTGAATTGTAATTTCACGAACGGAACTGGAGGCCAAAATTGAGGGAGGCGACTGACCTTGCAATTGGCGCCGGAATCAGACGCGAACTGTCTGGCCGGCGAATTGACCTGTCAAAACTGAAGTTTCCTGTCAAGGCCGGAGTAGTGAGTCTGCAGGGCGAGCTGTGTTTTGTCGGGCTTGAAAAGACGGCTGACGAAACAGCGGTAGAGCTGAAATTCATTGAATCCAGCCTGAAAAACATCCCAGGGGTCAAGGAAATAGTTTTTGAACTGACCAACTGGAGCAAAAATGACAGCGGCATCTGGGAATCATCATCAGCTGCCCAGACAAGCGGTGGCGGCAGTGCGCCGGTTCTCGACGGCGAAGGTATTGTCTGCCCCGACTGCGACTATGTCATCAGATTCTGCCCATGCTGTGGCAAGCCTCTGGCAGGGGCCGGAAAATCTGGCACTGCACGACCACGCAGAGCTGCCTTGCCGGTCAAACCGATCCTGAAAAAGAAGCGGCCCGCCTCCCCGCTTCTTTCACCTGTAGTCAGACCGGCGCCCGGTACTCCCGTGGTTGTCGCCCCCGAAGCTTTAAAGAATCTGCCCGGCAATATCGGCCCGGTCAAACCGGCCGCAAGCCCGGTTCAACCGCCGGCAAAAGCCGGTGAAACTGGCGTTCCAGTCAGACCGGCACCGACTGCTGATATACCAAAGCCGCCAGCAGTTGCCCCTGTCAAACCGGCATCACTGCCAACTTCACCAGCGGTTCCGCCAGCGACCAAAGTTCCTGCACCTGCCATTGGTGCGGCAAAACCAGCAGTGCCGACAGTTAAGCCTGTGCCTGCGGCCTCTCCCGCAGCAAAGAGCAACATACCACAATCTCCGGTTGCACCTCAGGTTCCGGCACAGCCACCGCAGCAGCCTGATGAACACCACAGCTTTCCGGCAATGCCGACTGCAACACCCGCCGCCAGCCCCTTGCCACAGGCCGGCAAAACAGTTCAGCCCACGCCACCAGCACCGGCCACTCACAAAGCCGGGCAACCGCCTGTTTTTACCGGACCCGCAACACCTGCCGCAGAAGACCTGCCTGACGAAGATATCGACACCCCTGATTTCAGTAAGTTTGCGCTCAACGGTGATCAATCGTCAGAGAACAAGACTGATGCCCCTGAACTCGACAACCTTTTTGGCAGCCTGAAAGTAGAAATACCGGGCCTTGGAGCCGAGAGTCCTGCTGAACCGGCTATACCAGTTACGCCACCACCAGTTCAGCCTCCCAGACAGGTAAGCCCGGCAAAACCGGCAACTGCCCCTGCAGCTCCGCAGGTTCCAAAGGCGCCTGTTCCTGACTTTAATTTTGACGCGCTCATTTCCGGGTCAGACACCGACCTTGGTCTGCCTGGTGGTGAGACAACAGACGAAACACCGGCTTTCGACCTCGGTTCGCTTGGCCAGCTCGAACCACAGGCGCCGGCAGAAGACGAAGACACTCCGTTGCCGCCAATGCGCCCGGCCGGCGGGAAACCTGCACCAGAAGTGAAACCTGCCGCGAAACCTGCGGCTCCGGCACCAACTGATGTTTTCGAAGACGATGACACCCCGTTACCGCCAATGCGCCCACAAACACCGCCGGCAAAAGATGCCAAGGGCGGCAAAGACCTTTTTGCCTCTCTGTTTTCAGACGGTGACCTGAACCTTGGTCTGCCCGCAGATCAGAGCTCTGGTCAGAACAAGAACCCCTTTGGAAACCTCGACCTGGAACTGGATGTTCTCGAAGTTTTCCCTAATGACGACGCCCAGACTCCGGCGCCTTCTCCAGCTCCTGGCAAGAAGCCGCCAGCACCAGCGAAACCTGCTCCTGCTGACGACAACCCCTTCAACCTCGACAATATCATCGACCTCGACAGCCCGGTTGAAGAAAAGTCGCCATCGAAGAAGAAAGGCGCCAAAGACCCTCTCGACCTCGATGACTTTGACATCAGCAAATTTAAACTTTAAGGAGCGTTTTGCGTCATGAAGTTCATTCACCCGGTTTTCATGCTTTTTGTGCTGTCTTATCTGTTCAAGATTCACAAGTTCGGCAAACAGGCACTGGCGGTCAACCCGAAATCACCCGATGCCGATCAGCGCGAAGTGTTTCTCGCGGAGCACAAAAAAGTCAGCAAAATTGCCGCAATTCTTTTTGCGATCGGGCTTATCGGCGGCATTTTCGGCGTTGTCCAGTTTATGCAGGTCAACACCATCTTCATGAAAACTTACGGGCACGGTTTTGTTGGCGCTATTCTCCTCGGCCTGATGCTTGCCAACATCTTTGTCGGCAACTCGATCAAAACCCTGGTCAAGGAAAAATCCCGCGACAATCTGCGGCGTTTCCATTTCAGTCTTTTCTACTTCACCCTTGTCTGCTCGGCTTATTCACTTGTTTCCGGGCTGGTTGTGCTGTTCAAGGGCCCAATGAGCTGACTTCCAGAAAAATTCGTCAGAATTCCACGCCTGCCTTTGCATTGCCGGGGCAGGCGTGTTAGTTTTAGGCATATCTGAAGTATGAGGTGGTTTATGAGTCGGCAGACCTTCGTAAAAATCGGAAAACTGGTTTCACTGGCCCTGATCATTTCCGGACATGGGCTGATCAACACAGAACCGGCAGCTGCTGCCACCCGTAGGCCAAAGGTAAAACTGCAGCAGCCGAAGCAGGAAATCAGCGAAGCCTATTATGACAAAGCCTGGCGAACCTGGCAGATTGGTTCTAAAAAAGAGAAAGAAGAAGTTATCAAATCTCTGCGCTCGATTGTCAGAAAATCACCCGAAGAATTCATGGCGCATTATTATCTCGGAATCATGGTCTCGGAAGAAGGCTCGCCCACCCAGGCTCTGCGCCACCTCGAAACCGCGCTGGTCGGCTTCCCTAAATCTGCAGACATTCATGTGCGCATGGGCACGCTTCTCGACAGCAGCAAAAAAAGCGATCAGGCGGTTGAACATTACCGCAAAGCGCTTGAACTCGAACCGGCCAATGCAAAAGCCCTGTCGCGGCTCGGCATTTATGAACTCGAAAACAGCAACCTCGACAAGGCCTACGATCTGCTTTACAAAGCAAGACAGGTGCAGCCTGACAACCCCGACACGCTGAGGGGTCTGGGTTCGATTCTCGTCGAGAAGAACAACCCGAAAGAGGCGCTGCCCATTCTTGAGCAGGCGCTTCTTTTCGACCAGAAGCACGCCGAAACTCACTGGCTGCT
>DAOQWI010000112.1:0-10812 GCA_035342015.1 Candidatus Ozemibacteraceae bacterium
CGCAAAGTATTCGACCTCAGACCGGGTGCAATCATCAAGAATCTGGGCCTGCGCCGCCCGATCTATCGCCAGACTGCTGCCTACGGTCACTTTGGCCGCAGCGATGTCGATCTCCCCTGGGAAAAACTCGACAAAGTCGCCGAGATCAAGAAGCTCGCCGGGCTCTGATTGTTCTGAATTGAAAACAACCGCCCGGTTCGGCCGGGCGGTTTGTTTTTTCTGGAGGCTGTTTTGCTCCTTCGTTACACCCTGAGACTGTCAGCTGGTCTGCTGGTTCTGGCACTGGCCGTTCTTGCCGCCTTTCACATCGAGGCGGCTCAGGCTAATGTATTGCCGGTTCTTGTCTATCACCACATTCAGGAAAAGGTCAGTTCTGACGTTTCCTGCACCCCTGAACAGTTCGACTCGCATATTCATGCTCTGAAGAATGCCGGTTATACGCCGCTTACTCTGGCTCAGGCCCGTCTTTTTATGGCCGGGGCTCTTAATGACGTAGAAAAGCCGGTTCTGATAACCTTTGATGACGGTTATGAGAGTCTTCATCAGTTTGCTTTGCCGATCGCGACTAAATATCAGGTGCCTATGTCTGTTTTTGTCGTGACTTCGCGCATTGGCCGCAAGCCGCAGTTTGCCCGCTACCTCGAAGAAAGCCAGATAAGGGAAATGGCCGCCTCGGGTTTTTTCTTTTTCGGGTCGCATACTCACGACCTGCATACAGAGTCGACGAAAATTTTCGAGGCTTTCGGCCCTGCCTCTGACAATCCTTTTTTGCGCCTTCTCAGCCGTGATCTTCGCCTTTCATCGGCGCGCCTTGAGGCTATTACCGGTCAGCGCCCGGAGGCGATTGCCTGGCCATACGGCAAATACAACCCTGATTTTACGACAATTGCCCGACAGAACGGTTATAAACTGCACTTTACCAGTGCTTCCGGCTATAATGAGCCCGGAACCAATCCCTTTGCCATCAAGCGTATTCCGATAACCTCACGCGACACGGCCATCAGCGTTTTACGCAAAGCCGGCGGCGGTTATTGAAAACAGCCCGCTCCAGATAACAACAATATTTTTTGTAGCGGAAGCGGAATAGTTAAAAATCCTGATCAATCGACCAGCCCCCTTAGGAACGAGACTTTACAAGTTGCTCCATTCCTGGACTCACTTTATTTGAACGGCCGGGCTTTTTTAAGTATTAGCGTAAGCAAAAAAACAGAGCCGGTTTTGCAAACCGGCTCTGTTTTTAAAGAGTCTTCTGGTTAAATCAGGCTTCGGCGGTTTCGGCGCTCTCTTCGCTGTCGGCCTTCTGCTCGCGGCGTTCTTTTTCGAGAGTGAATGAATGCAGTGATTCTTCCATGCTTTCGAGGTTTTTCAGAACATCATCGAGCTTGCTGACATTGCCTGTGCTTTTGGCGAGAGTAACCCCGTCGCGAATACTGGCGACGTTCTCTTTGAAGCTGATAATCTTGTTGCGCAGCCCCATCGTCATCTCATTCATCGCATCTGCAAGATCTTTGAGTTCATCTTTCGGGCGCAGCTTGATAAAGTGGGTCAGATCGCCTTCGCCGATGTTGCGCACGACCTTTTCCATGCGGTACACCGGCCCCGCTATCGTATGCGTCACAAATATACAGATGAACGCCACCACAAATATGCTGATCAGCTCTGCAATTATGACCCCCGGCAGCAATGCCTGCCCCAGCTGCTTGCTGTCAACGGGAAGCTTGGCTTCTTCAACCAGATTGCTTTCAAGTTTTTCGACTGAAAAACCGTAAACAAGTGCACCAACAATGTTGGCGACGATAATAACTATCAGAATGAAAATCGCGGTCAACCTGCTCTGAAAGCCGGGCTTGATAAAATACTTTTTGCGGCGCCGGATTTGGGACATGCAGTCACCCTCCTGAAAAACTTTTCTTCAGATTATCACAGCTTAAATTCTGTTTCAACGGAATCGGTAGAATTTGCGTCAGTTTTTGCCGCATCATCCTCTTCTGTCTTTTCGATCTCTTCGGTTTCGTTAACCAGATCGAGGTATTGCTCTTCGGTCATGCCCTCGTCGACCGGTTGCTCTTCAGCATCAATCCAGCCCAGGTCGGCCAGAGTCGCGTCTGACTGAAAGTCTTCTTCGAGAAACCCTGAGTAATCGACCTTTTTCTCTTCAGAAAGTTTGGTTCGCCTTGTATCGAGCGGTTCAACCACACCGGCTGGAGCGCCAACAAGCAGGTCGATCTCGTTTCCCTGAAGCAGAAGGTCATAATCTGCAGCGGAAGCCGAGGCCAGAATCGGAAGCAGAAAAATCAGGGCGGTCAGAAAACTGAAGCGCAGCATCATTTGCGGTCACCGTTGGTTATAATGAATTGTCAGCCTCTGCCTTATCGGCAGAGTTAAAACATTGTTTAACGATTCTAAACCGGGGCGCTTTGGGGTAGCGATTTTTAAAAAATTCCTGTAAACTTCGCCCATGAGCAAATACTTATTCAGATATGGTTTCTCGACCGGCAAAGAGATGCATTATCGCATTACCATCAACGGCGCAGTCGATATTTCGACTCCCGGCGGCGATATGAACAACCCTGTTAAGATCGATATGTACATCAGCCAGAAGATTGTCACCTGTGATGAAGGGCAGGCAGTGGTCAAAGTTCGCATCGAAAATGTGCATGCCGACCCGCGCATGTCGAAAGAACATCTGCCGAAAACCGGCGTTGATTCGGTCATGCAGATCGATGCGCTTGGCAATGTGCGCTGGCTCGACGGGGCTGCTGCCTGGCAGGGCGCCGAACATTCGATGATGCGGTTCCCAGACCATGCACTTGAGCCCGGTGACTCGTGGGTGCAGCAGGTTGAAGATGCCTCAGGTTCGGCAACGCCTTTTCATACCCGTTATCGTTTCAATGGTTTCGACCGCAAAAACCGTCGTCTGATGGTGTTTATGACCGAAATGTTTTCGGGGCATCCCGATGACAGAGACAGTCAGAGCATCGGCAGAGGCACCTTCACCTTTGACAGCGAAGAAAAATGGATTCACGACAGCAGTAACCGTATCGTTTACGAATACCAGATTCCGGTGCCTGATAACCCGGCAATGAAAATCATAACCCGCACAACTTTGAATATCGACATGGAGCGCCTGCAGAAATGAGCCTCAGACAGATTGTTGCCGCCTTTGTCTTTTTTGCCGCCAGCTGCAGCCCGGCAGCCTGTGAAAACGCTGCATCCGGCACCTCAGATACACTGACTGCGATCGAGCCTCTCAAAAAGTTCGCCAACCAGATTGTCTCGGGTAATCGCAGTCTGCTTGCTGCGGCACACGATCTTGAAAGCTCGATGTTTGCCAGACAGAAGTCGCTCGAAGTTTTTTCGCCGCAGTTCTATTACAGCAGTGACGCCAGCAAGGCGGCGAACCGCAGCTATAACCCGATTACCGGGCTCGAAGAAGATTACAGCACCCGCCGTCGCGGTTCGGGCGCCGGCATTTCGCAGCGCACCCCGCTTGGCAGGCTCAGTTACGACTACACTAACAGCAAAACCGAATACAGCTCTTCTCAGACAAGCTATTTTCAATCGCTGTATCTTGGTATTCAGAACGGTCTGCTGCGCAACGACGCCCGGGTCGATGCCCTCGAACGCCGTATGGCCCACGCCGAATACGAAGTAAGCGAGGCACAGAATGATTCAGTGCTTCTCGATGTTCTACATGGATCTTTTCAAAGCCTTTTCAACCGTATGGTGGTGGCCAGAAGCCAGCTGGTCAAACAGCAGAACCTGAGTTTTTATGGCTCGCTGGTCGAAGAGGCCGAAGTGAAGTTGAAAAACGGTATTGGCAGCGAACTTGATCTGAAACAGGCGAGCATGCGCCGGCAGCAGGCCGAGACCGGCAATTCTGAAACGGAACTGTCGCTGCAGGAAACCGACCGGCGCCTTGCGGCCCAGCTCGGTAACCTCGCCTGGAACCGCGAAATCGCCAGCTTTTCGTTCGACCCGGTTATAAAGTGTATCCCGGCATCGTTTTCACCAGAAATTCTTGAAGAAACGGCGATGAAAAATCGCCCGGACTACCGTGTCTTTCTCAGCCAGTATAAGCTGCAGAAGGCCGCATTTGAGCGTGCCCGACAGATGAGTCGACCGGATCTGACGGCCCGGGCCCGCTGGGGCAAGCAGGGCAGGGGTATCTCAGAAGATCTGGCGGCCGAAATGCCAGATAAAAGCTGGGATGTCTCGCTGATTTATTCGATGAGTTTCGGGCCTGACGGCAACAAGCTCGACTTTTCGGGCCAGCGCGAGCGACTGCGTGCTTTCGAGGCAAGGCTGCAGCAGAAACGTGACGATATCAGACTGGCGCTCGCCGATGCTCTTGAAAGACTTGAATTTCATCGCAGCAATCTGACTCTGCTGAAAGACTCTGAAAAGCTTGCGGCAGAGGTGCTTGAGGGGCAGCAGCTGAACTTTCAGCTTGGCAAAATCTCGCTGCTCGACCTTACCCGCTATCAGCAGGAGTTCGATAACGCCAGTCTGGCGGTAATTCAGGGCGAAGCTCGATTGATTCTCGAATGGCTGCGACTTCACTATGAAGCCGGCACCCTTGCCAGCTTCGCCGGCGTCGTCAGAGGCCGCCGTAGCTTTAAGGATAAAATTGTGCCACTGACGGCTTCTGCTTCAGAGCATACTGGTGTAATTGCCTCGGAAACCTCATCAACAAACGCTGAAAAAGTAATTCTGGTGACTGATGAACAATAAGCTGCTTGCTCTGATTGTTGTCTGCTGCAATCTGGCGGTTTTTGCGGCCGGTTGTCTGAGCTCTTCCAGCAAACCTGCTGCCGGCGGAAACCTGCCGGAATACAATTTCCGTGAAGAGACCAGAGAGCATTACATCGACCTGCGGGCAACACTCAAGGCAAGTGATATCAGTGAAGTCGGGCTGAAGCTCGGGCGGGGCAAGATCGAATGGATGGCCGAAGAGGGTTCGCGGGTCGCATCAGGCGAAGTGGTGGTCAAAATAGACATGGAAATGACCCGTGAACGCATCCGTTCTCGTGAATTCAGACTTGAAGGCGAACTCGACCGTCTCGACAATGTTCGCCGGGCCGGGCCGGCCGAAGTTGTGGCGCTGCAGAAGAATCTAAGCGAAAAGAAACTCAATCTGCTGCAGGCCGAAAAAGACGAGTGGTGGCTGAAAAACCCGAAAACGGCCGATGAAATCTGGAAAATCCATTCAGACATGCAGGTTGCTTCTATAAGTTTTGCACATGCGGCCAGAATTTTTGCCCTAAAGAAAAACGTCACAGACAGAGGTTTTGACAGCCCGTTCTCGTTGCGAACCAGCGAAATCGACCTGCGTTCGCGAGAGATCGAACATGATTACGCCGTTCGTGCCGTCAAGCATCTCAGTGAACCGCCGCTTTCAGAAGAAATCGCCCGGGTTGCCTATCAGAAGCAGGTCGCTTCAGGTGAAATCTGGCTTGCCGGCAACGAACTTCTTGCCGCCTCTCTGTCTTCGCAGATCCGCCAGAACAACCTCGAGGTGATTGTCGAGCGTGTGCGCTCGCAGATTCGTGAAGAGAAAGCGACGTTGAGCGAGTCAGAACTGCGTGCTCCCCGTGGCGGGGTAGTTCTGCACCCGATATTGTGGGGGCATTTTCGTTTCGTGCCGGGTCAGGATGCCTGGCAGGGCGTAAGTATCGTTCAGGTAATGGGCGAAAGCGGCTATTATCTCGAATCACTGGCAGACGAAGCCGATGCCAATATGCTGCAGGAAAAGGCTTCGGCAACCATCATTTTTGATAATGTTCCCGGCAAGACCTTTTCTGGTGAAGTGACCACCATAAGCAAGGCTCCAAGACGAATCCGCGGCAAGCAGGACAGCGCGGTCAGATTTTTTCCGGTCAGTATCAGCGTTAATGCTTCAGACAGCCTTCTTGTCGGTGCCAAGGCGACTGCCAGAGTGGTTCTTTCTCAAAAGCATGGCGTTTTTATACCGCGTGACGCCGTTAAAAGGGTGGGGGAAAAAAACGAGATAGTTGTCAGGTCTGTATTCGGTGCTTCAACTGTGGCAGTCGAGGTTGAAGACTTCAACCATGACTGGCTTATCTGGAAAAATCCCCCTGGCCCGGAAGGAACCATACTTTACCCATGAGGCATTTTTTGACATTACTGACAATGTTTCTGGCTGCCATGATGATCATTCCAGGCTGCGGACCGAAAGAGGCCGATAGTTTGCCGGTAGAATTCAGGGCTGCTCTGCAGGCGCCAGCTGTTCGCGGCGAATTTGTTTCACTGCGCGAAACTCAGCTGATGGCACCATTTGTAACCGAAGTGATCGAGCTGATTCCGGAGGGAACAGCGGTTGCTGCTGGTCAGGAAATTGCGAAGCTTTCGGCCGGAAATCGCCAGCAGACCCTGAAAAAGGAGCAGTCTGAGCTCGAAAAGAGTGTAATTACCATGGAAGGCGACAAGGCGATTCTTGCCCTTGCCGGCCGTATCGAACAGAAAAATCTGGATCTGGCGGCCATAGAGCTTGACCGACGGCAGATAGAATATGACCGGGCGGTCGAAGGTCGTGACTGGTTAAGACTGGTCGAACAGGAAGAGGCGGCACGGGCCGGCAAAATCAGAGGACTGATGCTGCATAGGCAGTTTGATGCTTCCGAAAAAATGTCAGAGCGAGGTTTTTCTGCCCGCCAGGAACTCGCCGATCACGAAAAGGATCTCAAAATCCACACTCTGACCGCTTCGCTTACGCACCGGCTCATCGATTACATCGACCGTTTCGCCGACGAAAAAAAAGTTTTCGAAGCTTCGTCGGCGCTTGAGAGAGCGAAGCTGGGCAGTGAACTTGCCAGTTTTACGGCGCCCCGCAATCTTTCTGATTATCAGATGGCTCTGAACCAGTCGACCAGAACTCATAAGCAGGTTTCAGACACGGTTACCAAAGTAAATAACGAGCTTGCTTCGCTGACAATACGTGCGCCGGTGTCTGGAGTTTTGCTCTATGGCGAAACCTACGATGGTTCACAGCTGCTCAAACTGCGTCGAGGGGCCCAGGTTTACCCGGGTTTGACCTTTCTCAAGCTGGTTGACGACAAGCTCAATGGCGTAAATTTCCCGCTCGATCAGCGTGATGCACGACTGGTAAGTTCGACCACCCCACTTTTTTACAGGCCGGATGCATTGCCGGAAATGGTTTTTCCCTGTATCTTTTCGACCCGGGTGCCAGTCGCTCTCGAAATTCCCCAGGCAAAACCGGATGGGCGAACTCAGGTCACTCTGAAGGCAAACATTGCTTCATACCCGGCAAACCTGATGTTGGGCTTTTCCGGTACTGTTTATTGTTATGATTTCGTCTCGGATCTGTTCAGGCGGTTTTCTGGCAATCGCAAAACCAGAGTGGTTCGACAGAGTCTTAAGCGTCTGATGAGTACTTCCGGTGATGTCAAACCGGCCAGCGCCTCTTTTATCGTTGCCAGTCTCGATGGCAAGCTGAGTGAGGTTGCCGAAGAAGGCAAAACCATAAAGGCCGGCGACCCGCTGGCGATGATCGACTGCGAGGAGCTGATTCAGAGTGCCCGCGACAGCGAAATTGAGCTGAAAAAGAAAAACGAGGAATATCAGCTGCAGCTGCAGAAGAATGCAATCGAACGTGAAAAGACCGGGAAGGGCATCGAGGTCAAAAGAGGCGCCTGGGAAGTCGCGAGACTGAAGCACGCTGCTCTTCTCAAGAGCCGCGAAGAAGACAAGATAATCGATCTGAAACGCTCGCTTGAGGTGTTGCAGGCCAGAATTTCCCTGGCGCAGGAAAAAATTGCGCACCTTGCTGAATTGCGCAAAAAGGGCCTCAGTTCTGAACTGGAGTCATTAAAGGCCGAGGCCGAACTTGCTGAAATAAGAAAAGATGAAAAAATTACGGCCTACAAACTGCGTCTCGAGGAATCGGGACCGACCGAACGCTCGGTAAAGCTTTCTGAGCTCGATGTCAGAAAGGCCGAAGTTGAACTGGAAAAGGCGCAACTCGAGGGCGAACTGACCACTCTTCGTAATGATAGGGCCGCCCGCCTGCTTGAGGCAGAAATAAAAGGGCTGGAAATCTCGCTTGCGCAGACCAGAGAGGAAATCGAATCGGCCAGCATCAAAGCTCCGGTCGATGGTGTGGTTATTCTCAATGAATTCAACAAAGCTGGCGGTGGTCTGGGCAAAGCCAAGGTCGGCGACAGTATTTACGCCCGCATTCCGTTCATGCAGGTTGCCGATGTTGGTAATCTGCAGATCCACTGCACTGTTTCCGAGATGGATGCCCGCTTTATCAAGCGGGGTGATGAGGTCAGAATTCTGCTCAAGGGCAATTCTAACCGCAGCCTGCGTGGCTGGGTCGATTCGGTTGGCATTGTCGCGGTCACCGAATTTCGCAAACGCCAGGATGCAACCGTCAGCGTCATTATTGCACTTGCCGATCCCGCAACCGGCAAGGTCGAGACCGATTCTTCGATTCGGCCGGGTAGCAGCTGTGAGGTTGAATTCAAACTTTATGATCTCGCTGACACTATGTTTGTGCCTTTCGATGCGCTTCTGCCAACCGCGACTGCCAGCTGTATCCTGACGCCTGAGCGCAAAATGCAACCGGTGCAACTGCTTTTTGCCGATGGTCTGCACGGTTGCGCGGTTGCCTCGGGTTTGCAGGAAGGCGACGAGATTCTTCTCATGGAGCCCGTCAATGATTAAAACCGAACAGCTGCAGCGCCATTTCAAGGCCGGCGATGTCTGCGTCAAAGCCGTCGACAGCCTCGATATCAATATTGGCAAAGGTGAGTTCGTCGCGGTCATGGGGCCGTCGGGCTCTGGCAAATCTACGCTTCTCTATGTTCTTGGTGCCATGGACCGCCCGACCGGCGGCCAGATAAGCATCAACGGTCGCCGCCTGGATCAGATGGACGATCAGCAGTGCTCAGACTTTCGCAACCGCGAACTTGGTTTCGTTTTTCAGTCGTTTCATCTGCTGCCGCGTATGAATCTTGTGCGCAACGTTGAACTGCCAATGCTGTATGCACAGATTCCGGCTGAACGGCGGCGTGCGCGTGCTGAAATGATGCTGCAGGCCGTCGGCCTTGGTGAAAGATTTGTGCATTTTCCTGCCGAGCTGTCGGGCGGGCAGTGTCAGCGTGCGGCGATTGCCCGGGCGCTGGTAAATTCGCCGGCTTTACTGCTGGCTGACGAGCCGACCGGCAACCTCGACTCGCGCACCGGTCTTGAAATTATCGGCATTTTTCAGGCGCTGAACCGCCAGGGTATGACCATCATCATGGTTACTCACGACGAAAACATGGCACGCCATGCCGGCCGCATCATCAGAATGCGCGACGGGCGCATTGAAAAAAACGAAACTGTCGATCGTCCGCTGATTTCGGCTCTGCCCCCGGAAATTGAAAAATCGCTGCAGGAGGTCTTTCATGCGGCTGGTTGAACAGGTTCAGACAGGACTTACCGGGTTGCTCGATCACCCGTTCAGAACCTTCCTGACGATGCTTGGCATCATTTTCGGGGTTGGCGCGGTTATCGCGATGGTATCTATTGGCGCCGGTGCTGAGCGTGAAGCTCTCGAAGAACTTAAAAAATTCGGCGACAGCAGCATTCGCATCAGTTCAGTCGAAATTCAGGGTGAGCGGCTGGCCGAGGCTTTAAAAAAGCAGGCCCGCGGTCTGCGTATGACCGATGTCGCTTTTCTGGCGTCAGCGTGCCCGTTTATCGAGCTGGCGGTTCCTGAAAAAATCGACGAATACGGTTTTTACGTTGCAAACACCAAGCCCCTGGTCAAGATTGTCGGGGTTGGCGATGATTTTCTTGCCGCTTCCCGTTTCGAAGTCGAACGTGGCCGCTTTTTTACTGACGAGGAACAGGCTAATGCTGCCATGGTTACCGTTCTCGGTGCCGGCGTGGCGAGCGAGGTTTTCGGCCTGGTTGAGCCAGTTGGGCAGGTTGTTCAGATCGAGCGGGTGCGCTTCAAGGTGATTGGCGTCATGAAGCAGCAGGGCGCCGGCAGCGGCAAACTGGCGATCAAACGCCGCGACCATGACCGCGACGTTTACATCCCCGTCAAAAGCAGTCTGCAGCGTCTAGAACGCTGGCCGGTCGAAGATAAAGATCTTTATCACGAGATCAACAGTATCTGGGTCGAGGTCAGGCCCGGTTACGACCTGCTGGCCGCCCGCGACAGAATTGCGGCGATGCTGAAACGGCGACATTCAGACGTTGATGATTTCGAAATTCAGGTGCCGCTCGAAATTCTGCAGCAGAGCCAGAAAACTCAGAATCTGTTCAATCTCGTCATGGCCCTGATTGCCGGCATCTCACTGCTTGTCGGCGGTATCGGCATCATGAACATCATGCTCGCCTCTGTCAACGAAAGAACCCGCGAAATCGGGGTAAGACGGGCTCTTGGCGCCTCAAAACGCGATATTGTCGTGCAGTTTCTCGTCGAAGCCACCCTGATCAGCGTGCTTGGCGGTCTGATCGGTATTTTTGCCGGCGTTGCCATCTCGTGGCTGATTGCCCTTTACACCGGCTGGACCACCGCGATTCCGCTTTCATCTGTTCTGATCGCCTTCTTCGTTTCGATCAGCGTCGGCATTATTTTCGGCAGTTTCCCGGCTGCCAAAGCTTCGACGCTCGACCCGGTCAAAGCCCTGCGCTACGAATGACGCTGCGGTCGCCGGGCTTTGTCGAAGTGACCTTGAAAGTCTTATACTTACCTGATCAGGTTTTTTTCTAAAAAAGTGTTGCAAAAGACGGGCAAACCTGCTAATATAAGCCTACCACGCTCGGGTGGTG
>DAOQWI010000113.1:0-10810 GCA_035342015.1 Candidatus Ozemibacteraceae bacterium
GTCTGGATCGAAGTTTTTCACCCGCATGCCTCAAAGGGGCTCGCGGCCAGATGGCTTTGCGACGAACTCGGCATCGAACAGCGTCACACCATGAGTATTGGCAACGACTACAACGACCTCGCGATGCTCGAATGGACAAATCAAGGCTTTGTCGTTGCCAACGGGCCCGAAGACCTGCGACAGCGCTTTTTGTCTGCTCCCGCCAACGATGAACACGGTTTCGCCGTTGCGGCTGAAAGATGGCTGCAGGAGCTCAATCGATGATCTACCTGCTGACCGGGCCGGTTAACAGCGGCAAAACTTCATGGGTTCTCTGCGATTACCAGAATTTTCCTGAGGCCGACGGCTTTGCCTGCAAAAAGGTATTGGCCGGTTCAGAACTGACCGGCTACGATCTTTTTCACCTGAAAACCGGTCTTGCATGCCCCCTGATCCGCTCGCTCAATCATATTCCGCCAGGCTGGGATGAAACCGCCCGCCTCAATGACCGTTTCAGCTTCAGCAACGCCGGCTTTCTCTTTGCCCGCCATATAACCCAGAATGCCATATTGAACAACGTCAGCCGCTTTTATCTCGACGAGGCCGGCCATCTCGAACTGCAGGGTCAGGGCTTTCACCATCTGCTCGAAGCCCTGCTCGGGGCAGATATCGACCTGGTGATCGTCATACGCGACACCCTTGTCGAGCGCCTGGTTGCAGCCTATGGCATCTCTGAATATGAACTGATCAGGCTTTCCTGAAAAGACGCGCTTTTTCTGCCTTGCCCTTAAGAGCCGTTTCGCCGTGCATAACGAAGCCAGAAGCGTCAGACAAGCCTTTTATAAAGCTCTCGGAATACAGACATCTCGACTCAGGCAATTTTTCGGCTTCTTTTTGAATTCTTGCCGAGACATTCACAGCATCACCAATTACGGTAAAGTCACGCTTCGAGCCGAAACCCAGCATGCCGCTGATTACCCTGCCGGCATTGACGCCGGTTGCCATTGAAAAATGCAGACTGCCTGAACTTTCAGCGGCCATAATACGCTCAGCAGCTCTTATAGCTGCCTGACGCGTTTCTACCGCACGCCCCTCCTCAATCGGAAAAACGCCCAGAACCTTGTCACCAATCAGCTTGTCAATATCGCCACCCTCTTCGAGAATGATTCTGCAGATCATTGCGACCTGCTCTTTCAACAGGTTAAAAAGATGCCCGGTGCTCTCGGAGCTTAAACGCGCCGTAAAATCCAGACTGCCGCAGAAAATGAAGACAAATTCACGCCAGGCACCAGCAAGGCCGTCACCACTCATCACCGCCTGCCGGGCACTGCGCGACAGCATTTTCCCCATTGTTTCTTTTTCAGACAGGCCTCTGGCAAACCGGTCGTATGACTGGCACAGCTGCCCCAGCTCGTCTTCGCGATCCAGGTTGATGCGAAAGGCATAGTTTTCAAGGCTGATCTGACGCATGCCCTCTGTCAGAGCCTGAACCGGAACCGTTATATCGGCTGCGGTCTGCAGGCCGATCAGAACGAAAAGCAGAACGGCCAGAGCCAGCAGATACATGCTGAAAGCACTTATTTTCTGAGTCTCTTCGGTAACCGGACGCTGCATTGCCGCGCCAACCATAAAGTTGTGAAATTGCCTGATGCCGGGCCGACCCTCGATGGTAACCACTTCGTCGCCCACCTTTTCTTCAAAAGAGACTGGCAGGTTCGAAGCGTTGACCCAGCCCGCCGCCCTGTCGAGCCTCAGCCCGGGCCACGGCACGAACTGGTCTTCAATACAGCCGTAAGAATGATATTCCAGGGTAAAAACAGCCCATGGCGACTGGTTGCGCTTGGCGATCCGCGTCATGTAACCGCCGCCGGCAAAGGTCACCATCCATGTGAGAGCCGTCTCGGGCTGAGAAATCGAAGGCAATACAAATGACAGCATCATGGCCGCACCGGTTGTGATGGCAAACTCAACCGGCATCCCGTGGGCGGCATTCAACCTGAGATAGGCTTCATCGCCGAAGTTAGACCTGATACTCTTCATCGCCGCGTCAAAAAACAGTTCGCCTTTGACATTCTGCATCTGCAGGCCAGAACCGCCTGTCTGCAACGAAAGATTTTTCAGCAGAAACCTGATCAGCTGCCCCAGTAAACCCGAGAATTCATCTTTGCTCTTGTTTTCACGATAGGCAAGCTCTTTCTCGGTGTGATTTACGAGAATCACATCCCGCACTGTGACGTTCGAACTCCAGTCGCGAACCAGGTTAACCGCCTTATAAACCTCGGCAAAATATCTGCTGAATTCGGCTGCAAAATCGCTGTTCTGAATCTCCTGCTTCGATCTGGCGGCGAGAGCGGTTACCCTCGGGTTTTTGCTATAGCGCTCAAGCTGCCAGGCAACTACCTGCTGGTAATAAGCCTGACGCAATTCAAACTCATCAAGAAACCGCTTCAATTCAGTTCTCTGCTGATGCAGAAGCGCCTGGTGATTTTCAAACACAAAGCTCTGTGCAACGAAAAAAACCGTAATCAATGGCACCATGGCGGTCATGAGAATTGAAAGAAGAATCTGAGCACGAATCGAGCGATTGATAAAACTGCTGCCCAAAAAGGTTTTGCCAGCAAACCAGACGATCGCAAGGGTTATCAGAACGAGGAACAGAATCTGATTTCGCCTCTGATTACTGTCATTAACCTCGAGAGCACTGCCAAACCTGAATTCACAAAGTTCGCCACCAACCCTGATTTTTTCAGAATGGAAAGCCCGCGCCATTGTCGATGCAATGGCTTTCGGCTCCACTTGCTCTGCTTGAGCGCTTTCTCGACTGTATTCCATACCGGCAGGTGTTTTTACCGCTATGCTTATATCACTGTCGCTATATGCCTCAGCGAGTATAGATGGATTGTCACGCAGCTGCTCGACGGGCACTGTGACGATTACCACCCCGGCAACCCTTGCCAGCTTATGATCGTAAAAAAACAGGTCAGAATTTTTTTCCGGCAATCTCGCACCAGCAAACCGCTCCGGAAAAACCTTCATGTAATTCCAGTAAACCGCTTCCTGCTTCTGGCCATTCAGGGTCAGACCGACAAAGCCGATCTTCTCATTTGTCAGAAACTCAGCTGATCCGCTCGACCCGAAAAGCTCCGAAAGAAACGGGTCGATCCTGTCGCGCAGCGGTCTTGAGTCGAGCCTCTGATAAATGAGACCCAGATAACGCGCCAGCCAGAAAAACCGTTCTTCCTGTTCTCCGGCCATACCGTGCCTGTAGAAAGTTTCTGCCGTTATTTCCGGCCCACGATCGAGATTGATACCCATCACTCTCGTCGGTCGGAAACCCGCCCGCGACAGGCCGGCAAGCGTTCGCTCGACCTCGGCCCGCATCAACCCGGCATCATTTTCTGAGGGTTCGAAGGCAAGGCGGCTCTCGGCCCGTTTAAGACAGCTGTTCATTAAAGTTTCCATGGCGACATAACCGGCACTGTCTGATCTGAGCTGCCTGACAAGTCTTGCGATCTTCTGCTCAGACTGGTGTCTGGCAACCTCGTTTGTTCTTTGTCGCCGCCACTCAAAGCCGTAAAAAATGCTTATTGCCAGAACCACCGCAAATACAGCCACAGAAAAAATCAGAAAAAATTGATTCGGGTCTGTGGCCTTCTGCAACTCTGAATTCGCTGCAACATTTTCCGGGGCTGTATCTTCGACAACCTTGAGCATTTCCAGACCGGCAAAATCATCACTTATTTTTCTGATCTGATCCTGGTCAGGCTGAAACGAAAAAACCCCGTCATCTTCATCGAGTTTGCAGACTTTGATTCCGGGTTCAATCAAAGCGGCAACATCGCCGGAAAAGGCTATCGGAAGCCCCCGGAACTTTTTGGTCGCAGCCTCATGATTGGCAGCAACCGCGAAAGCCTCACC
Organism: Candidatus Ozemibacteraceae bacterium; assembly: GCA_035342015.1. Classification (GTDB taxonomy): domain Bacteria; phylum Muiribacteriota; class Ozemobacteria; order Ozemobacterales; family Ozemobacteraceae; genus Rifleibacterium. The sequence continues at coordinate 3,898 of DAOQWI010000113.1, forward strand.
TATGATGCTGTAATCCAGACGGGTATCATCGCTGCCGACATGCCCGGCATGAAACTCGCCGCAGGCAAGCCCAACCCCGGAAGCATAGGTAAATAAACCGCGGTTGCGGCGATGCTGATTGATTTCCTGCATTGCCTTCTGCATCTTCACTGCTGCAGAAATGGCATTCAGCGCAACGACTCTGCCGTCAGGGCCTTCAAAAATGGCCTCGACCGCGTCACCGATAAATTTGTATATCCGCCCGCCAGAACCGTTTATCACTTCTGACATGGCGGCAAAATGATGGTTCAGCATTTCGGTTATTTCGTGGGTCTGGTAAGTTTCACAGAGGGTTGTAAAGCTCCTGATGTCAGAAACCAGTGCAATGCCTCGAAAGGTTCGACTCTGAAGTTGCCCCGCCGTTTCAGAATTGCTTTCCAGGGCCTCGACAGCGTGGTCAGAGAGCAGTGCCGAAAGCCTTTCCCGCTCTTTCAACCCCTCGACCATTTTGCCGAATTCACCGGCCAGACTCGCGAGCTCATCCTTACCCTCAACCGTCGCATTGAAGCTGTAATCTCCCTGTGAAACACTGTTGAGAGCGGACTTCAAAGTCGTTATCGGCTGCAGCAGCAGAGTTGCAACAAACCTCGCGCACAACCCGGCAACCAGCAATGAAATAACAATCAATATTTCAAAGGTTCGCCGACGCACTGCACTGTCATACTCGATCTTACTGTGTCCGGCGATTGCGGCAACGATTATTTCTGAATTTTGCCCGTAAGGCATGGCAACCACAGTCATGCCATTCAGATGATTTTTTACGGTGCCCCCCCTGGCAGCCGCCGTTTCAGTAACTCTGGCAGCTCCGGAAAAGCCTTGAGCGGCAAGATCGTCATTTTCCGGGCGATAAAGAATTCTAAGACCCTGAGGGGTGTTTCTAAAAGCAATGAACGAAAAATCTGCAAAATCGCGGCGAAAGCCATCAATGGCCAGCGAAACTGACTTCTCGAACAGTTTTCCCTCATCCCAGGTAAGAAATAGAATCGCGGCCGGGAGATCATCAATTTCGATCTGATCATAAATCAATTTTGCGGTCATCTCGCCTGATTTCTGACTGATGCAGAAATTGCGGCGCTTCTCGATTTCGTGAGTGAAAGTATTGCCTGAAAGTGAATTGAAAGCCTGTGAGCCGAACTTCTCTTCATCTGAGACCTCAAATTCAGGCAGCTTTTCCCCGGGCTTCTTTTTTAGAAGCCGCTTTCGCATGTTTTCAATTATCGGGGCGCGGTACACGCCGAAAATGTTTTTCAGCCGGGCTCGAGAAGCCGAATCATGTGCAAATTCCAGACCTTTGCCGGCATTGTCGAGAACCATGAAGCCGACAAGCGGCAATGCCGGTTCATGCGAAGAAAACTCATTGAGAATGTATTGTTTAACTTCTTCCGCGGTGTGCCCATACTGTTTGATAAGCTGCGCAAGCTTCGTGTCAGAGAACAACCGGCGTGCAACCTTCTGATAATCGTCCTGCAGCTGCATGCGGGTGCTTTCAACCTGCCTCAAACAACCTTCGAGATTGTCGGCGATCTGGTTGCGGGCCGAACGTTCAGTCTGCAGGTGGTAGGCAATGGCAGAAATTCCGAGAAACCCAAGCGGGAAGGTTGCAGCCAGAAAATACAGCATCAGAAACCTTCGAGTCAGTGACATTTCTGGCCAGATATTCAGAATCAGGCCGCGGCAGACAAGCAATACCCAGATAAAACCGGTACACGTGTTGATAAACTCAAGCCATAGTGGCAGGGGTGCAACCGGCGGCAGTTTCGCCGCAAACACCGAAAGATGGTTCATGCCGAGTCCCAGGTGGCTGTAAATTCTATATCTGCCCAGAGTTGTCGGTGCCGGCGGACCATTCTCCATCCAGTGGATGCGATCATAAAAAAGATGCCTGACTTCCTTTTCCCGCCAGTTTCTGAAAAGGCCTGATCTGGTGAGCTTGTCTGACCCGACCACAGGTTCTTTGAATTTGAGCACCGGAATAAAAGCGCCGACCCCATTCCCCCGGCTCTGGCATTCTTCAGCGGCGGCCTGTAGAGCAGAAACACGTGTTGTCTCAAGCACTTCAGCGGTCATCATATAACCATAGCCAGTGCCATCGGGCTTTTCGTAATAGTCCCAGACAAACCAGTGCGGCAGCCGACCGTGCAGAATATTGCAGGTGCGGCCCTTCATACTGCCGGCAATCGCATCGGTGCTGATGCCGACCCCGAAATAGTTTTCGGCGATTTTGTCACGCTGCCGTTTAAGGCTGTCAGTCAGAACCAGGCCCTTATGCTGATCAACAAGGTGATTGAAAAGCATGCCCATGCCGCGGCGACTTTCAACTTTGTCGCTGCGCGCATACAGCATTGCGAATTCGTCCTTTGCCGCCACTTTACCGAAAACATGCAGTTTGAAGTCAGGAAAAACCTGGCCAATATCAGCAAACAGAGCGTCCTGCAGCTGCTGCCAGCTTGTCTGGTCAAAAACGCCGTTCCCGGCGACCGTCAATTTATCGATAATCTGGCCACCAAAACGGTTCAGACGGTATTCAGCCGTCGAACTGCGGGTTAACGCCTCCAGCTCCTGCTGTGCCGTTTCAGCCAGCTCACGCTCTTTCCAGCTCTGTTCGATTCTGGCCAGAAATCTGAACCCGACGTTCAGTGCCAGAAGCGGCAGCAGCCACATGATAAACGGAAGCATCCTCAGCCAGAAATTGCTTCTCTTTTTTCCGTTCGCCTTTTCTTTCATGCCGTGAATTTTAACACAGTACATCAGGGTTCAGACCAATTGCATAAAAAAATGGCTGTGTTATAATTTTGTGAACGGCAGGAGGTGTTTTATGGTGGCAAATGCGCGGCGCACACATGATAGAAAGCAATCTTACGCTGATTATCAGACATGGCCTGATGACGAACGCTACGAGATAATCGATGGCATTGTTTACGCGATGAACGCTCCTCTGCGTATTCATCAGGAAATTTTGCTTGAACTGGCGAGGCAATTTGCCAATTATCTCAAAGGCAAGCCCTGCAAAGTTTATATCGCCCCTTTCGATGTACGCTTTGCTGACCGTGCAAAAAATGAAAATGAGATTTTCGACGTTGTGCAGCCAGATCTGTCGGTTATCTGTGACCACGAAAAACTCGACGACAAAGGCTGCCTCGGCTCACCCGATCTGGTTGTCGAAATTCTCTCGCCATCATCGGCATCTTATGACAACATCAGAAAACGTGCCCTCTACGAAAAATACGGTGTCAAAGAGTTCTGGCTCGTGCACCCCACCGACCAGCTGGTAACCGCCTACCGACTGGTTAACGGCGCCTATGGCCGGCCCGAAATTTTTGGCATTTTCAACCCTGCCTGCTCTGCACTTTTCCCTGATCTTAAAATCGACCTCTGCGAAGTATTCGGCATTTCACCGGCCGAGTTCGCACTTAAAGAAGACAAAGTGCCCTGGCGCACCGAAGTCGTCGAACGCCCGCCCGCACAAGCCCCGGCCCGCAAAAAAACCGCCGCCGGCACCGGCAAGAGCAAAGCCGTCACCAGAAAGAAACCGCGCTGAAAAAGTCTTTCTGGTGAATCGTATCAGCTTGAGCCTTTTCTAACGCTGCTTTGCCTGGTAGATTTCCCATTCTTTGAGGAAATGGATGTCAGGAACATCGTTGACTATGACGCCGATACCCATGGCGTGCAGAGCCTGCGCCTTATGGTCGGTGGGCAGACATTCCTGCAGCGGAAAAATCTGTATCGTCAGAAACTGGCGCGCGAGATTATCGGTTGCGCCGCTGGTTTTCTGCTGATAGCCGGCGGCATGCAAAGCCGTATAGCCAACCGAATCAAGCATATGAATCATCATTGCCAGATGCGCATTATGCTGTTTTTCGAGCTGACGCAACCAGACAACCAGCCCATGGGTCGCTTCAGCAACTTTGTAGAATTCACTTTTCGCAACGTGACGAAACGCCTTTTTCTGAAAATCCCGCACTTTTATCCGCACGGCTTTCAAAGTCTCATCGCTCATGATGCACTTATAGACCGGTGGGCGCTCTTTCGGATAAATTGTTGCCATCGAAAAAAGGTCGCCGGTGATTATCGGAATGCCGGCCTTCTGAAATCGCCGGGCCTGCAGATCAATGTACCAGGCAATCGGCAGATTGAGCCGCTGTAAGGTCGCGATTTTACGAAACAACGGGTCGGAGGCGCCACCAGAACGCTCTGAATAATATGGCATGCGCGATTCATGACTGCGGATAGCCTCGTCGAGATGCTCGTAAAGCCCGCCCTTAGTGCCGCATTCAAGCCCGAAATACAGGCCGCGCAACTGGTCTGATGGCGCGCCATGAATACGATTAAACGTATCCTTGACCAGAATATTCTGAAAGTCCTGTCGAATCAGGGCGTGCGGCGATTCCATTCTGATATTTTCAAGCGACCGACGGGCAGCCTGCAGGGCTCCCTGTTCTTCTTCCGGGTTCCCGGCTCTGCAGGCGTTTCTGGCGGTTTCAAGATGCTGCGCAAAAGAGGCAAATTCACCAAGCACAGGCCGTCTGAGATTTGTCTGGCGATCAGCGGCAATACTTTCATTGCCGTAGAACAGGCACGAAACAAGAACCACAAAAAATGTCGACAAAAAATATCTTCTCACTGGCATACTCCTGTCTATTAACTACTTTTGCCCAGATCCGAAATGATTATACTATGCAAAGAATTACCGATTCAAGAACAACCGGATTTTCACATCCGATAAGTTCTTTGTCAGATTTTTCTTTAGTGAATTGCATATTCATTTTTAAAGGAGTTTTTTGTGATAATTACAGCTTTTAACGGCACTCACAAGACCGGCTAGTAGCAATCATTTAAGGGAAAAAAGATTCAACCGGCTGTTGACAATTGAGACGGCGTCTGATCGGGAATTTCCTGGCACAAACGACCGTTGAGAAGTTTGCCGGCTTTCTTTTTGTTAGTGCCCCCCCACTGTTTGAAAAAGAACGGAATGTGGTTGATTCTGGCAGATTCCTGCAGCGACTCGACCCATTCTTTCTTGATTGGCCTGGCGCCAGGCCCGGATTCGCCGCCGACGATAACCCAGTTTATTCCGGTCAGATCCGGGTGGCAAATTTCAGACAGAAGCGGCTCAAATGAAATGAATCTGACTGCGGCTGGTACCTTTTTCAGGTTTTTGATGCGATGTTTATTTGAGTCATCTTCAACAGTGACGCCCATCCAGATGTTTTTTGTCCACACCAGTTTGTCGGCAAGCTCTGCCAGACGCGTGCTGCGTTTGGTCAGTATCTGAAAAACATGCTGCGGGCAGGCATTCATGGTTGCAAAAACTTTTTGAATAAATTCGAGAGGCACTGAATCATGAAAAAGATCGCTCATTGAATTAACAAAGATCTGACGTGGTGCACGCATCTTTTTGGGAAAATCCAGTAAATCCTCGTGCAGAGTTACGGCAAATTCGTTCACATATCGCCGGCTGCCCATCAAGCGCAGAAGTTTTGCCATGCGCTCGGCGTAACAATTTTTGCACCCGGCGCTGATTTTGGTGCACCCCGTAACCGGGTTCCAGGTGACTTCTGTCCATTCAATTCCAGTTTTGCTGTTCATTTAAACCTGCAGGTTAAAAGAATTGGTTGATAAGCGCTTTTCAAGTATGGTATTTAGGATATTAGAGTTGATACCAGATTGCAAACAGAGTTCTTTTAAGGTTTTTCCGAGGCTGAGAAAAATTATGAAACTGCCCCTTAGAATTTCTCCCTGTCCGATCATAGACAGCGTCATTGAAACACGCTTTGAAACAGGACTTCCTGATGATGCTATCTTTGGGCTCTTCTTTGGGCAGTTCAGGTCGGATTTTCCCAGGTTCGAAAAGCTTCCTGTGGCTCAATTGCCTGATGAAGTCAAGCAGAATGACCCGAATCTAAGATTCAGCCCTTATTTTCAGGCCCGATCAGAAGGTTTTGTTCTCAGAGTCGGCCCCAGGGTTATATCTCTTTCGAACCCCGGCGATTACGTCGGCTGGGAAAAATACTTCTCGAAGTTCAAAAAACTTTTTGCCAATTTTAACCGCCTCGAAGTCGAAAAAAAATTCTGCAGGGTTGGTGTCAGATACATCGATCATTTCAAATTTGACATCTTCCCCAGAATAAAAATGAAAATCTCTCTTGAAGACCGGGAACTTGCCGAAATTCCCAAAGCATTCAGCTGCCAGCTTAACCGGTCTGGTATTTCGTCAAACCTTCAGATTGCCAACAACGTTGCTCTGGTTATCGAAGACAAGACAGCCTCAGGCGGTTCAATCATAGACATCGACTCATTTATTGAATTTCAGGAAAACTCAACCCCTGAGCAGATTTTACAAACTATCGAAACCTGCCATCGCATTGATAAGGAACATTTTTTCTCACTGCTGAACGAAGATTTTCTAGCACAATTATGCCCGGAGTATGCACCATGAAAGGATTTTCCAGCACAAGACCAGTCTGTTTGCTTCGTTCTGGCTTTTCTGGGCCGGGTTCTACTCAGACGGCTACCAGGCCGGAAGCTTTCGCAGCAATTGTGAAATCCGGTCCGCATGCAAAAGACGCCGGCTTGCATATTATCAGACAGGGATTGCTGAATAAAACACACGTTGTCAGCCAGAGCGCCTTGCAGACAAACTCTTCCTTCGACTCCTTCGGAAACGCTTCGGCCAACATTTTCATGCCCCATCTTTCAGAACAGCATTTAATGCAGTCTTTCAGGCAGATTTCCGACATTCCGACTCTTCCTGTCGATCTGCACCTTGAAAAGAAGATGGATGATTTTTTCGAAACCATAAAGAGACAACCCGTTAAACTTCATTCACGACGCAGCTAAGGTGTAACATGGCTGACAGATGGCCCCCTGCCTACGA
>DAOQWI010000114.1:0-10718 GCA_035342015.1 Candidatus Ozemibacteraceae bacterium
CGACTGGCCCGGCAATGACTGCGATTTCAGCGGCAATATCGGTCAGACGCTCGTCAGCTTTCCACCGCTTCTCAGGCCTGCCGGTGTCAGAGTGCTGATCAGTGACCTGTTTTGGAACGAAGAGCCACAGGCAGTTCTGCGCCAGCTTTCTAATAATGCGGCTTTACTGGTTATCGTGCAGCTGCTTGCCGAACCTGATATTCTGCCGCCGCTGTCGGGTAATGTGAGAATTATAGACTGTGAAAGCGGCGAGGCGATCGAAGTGGTTGCCGAAGAAAGCCTGTTGCGTGAATATCAGGCAAATTTTGCCCGACACCAGGAATACTGGAAACGGAGCTGCACCAGAGTTGGTGCTGTCTTTACCCGTTGTGTGGCCGGCAGCTTTCTTCAGGAAATGGTGCCGGAAGAACTGCTGAAAACCGAAATTCTCATGGCCAGGAGCAGATGATGCCATTTTTCATGAGCCCGGCAGCTCTCTGGGGCCTGCTGACAATAAGCGTTCTGGCTGCTGTTTATCTTTTCAGAAGACAGGCCAGAGACGTCAAGGTGTCGTCGCTGATGTTTTTCGGACGCCGACAGACCCCGGCTGAAGGAGGTCGAAAGCTGACCGTGCCGCAGGCCCCTTTCATTCTGCTGGTAGAAATGGCAATTCTGATACTGCTGGTTCTTGCGGCTGCGAACCCGCGTGCCATTACCGGAGAAAAGCTGATTCCGGTGATTCTGATACTTGATGATTCTCTTTCGATGGGTGTAAATGCACCAGACAGCCCAAGGTCTGCCGCGCTCAGATATATTGAAAGGGTAGTTTTTGCCGCCCCTTCGACACGCATTACCATGATCAGAGCCGGGGCCCAGCCAGAAGTGATTGGCAGACACGACATGACGCCGGCAGAAGCCTCTTCGATGCTGGCCGAATGGCAGTGTAATTCAGCGGGTGCTGATCTTTTCAAGGCATTGCGCTATGTTACTGAGAGTTTTACGCCAGATATAAGCGTTCTTGTTTTTACTGACCACCCTCCCGAAAAAAGCCCGGAAGGGCGAATGCAATGGCTGTCTTTCGGCAAACCTCTGAGCAATGTTGCCATCACCGCTGTAAGTCGTTATTCGCTTGGTGGTGCAGACAGATGCTTTGTCGAATTTACGAGCTTCGCCGCAGAATCATGCCGGCTCGAGGCCGAAATTCTGTTGCCAGACCAGAAGCGCCTGATTGAGAGTATCGATACGATGCTTAAGCCAGGTGAAACCAGGCGCGTCAGATTTGTAATAAAAGATACTGCCCAGGCCGTGCAGGCACGAATAAAGAATGACCCGGTTTCTTTCGATAACACTGCCTGGCTGATGCCAATCAGGCGTACCCCGCTTACTGTTGCGGTTGATATTGGCTCGAAACCTCTTTTGCAGAATGTGATTCGGGCAATTGAAGCCTCCGGACTGGCAACAGTGGCCGGCTCGTCTTCGCAGTTGCTTTTTACAACCCGTCAGACTGTGCCTGTCGATGACAGTCTCTGGCAGTTTGTTTTTAATGTAGCTTCGCAGCCGGCCGCTTTTTCCGGCACCGTTTCTCTCGACAAGGGGCACCCGTTGACTGCCGGTTTGCCGCCGGTTCGGGCCGCCTGGGCTGTCGATACGTCTCAGAAAGCTGAGGGGCAGATTCTCATGTCAGCCGGTAATGTTCCGCTGCTTGAAGTGAAGGGAAGACCCGAGCAGAACCTGACGGCCATTTTCAACTATGTCCCTGAATATTCTGATCTGCACAAGAGTGCTCTGTGGCCAGCTTTGTTCTATAATCTCCTTGCCTGGCGGCAGCAGTTTTCTCCGGGCCCTTCAGCTTTCAACTTTCGTAGCGGTTCTGATATTGCAGTATCTTTGCCGCCGGAGGTTGATCGAATTGAAATGCTTTCAGAAGACGGCAGACCAGTCGCTGAGGCCGCTGGCTGGCGTCGCCAGGCCGTATTTTCGAGCCCGACTCCAGGTCTTTACAGAATCAAGGCTGGTGCTGACAGCTGGCAGATCGCGGTGAATCTTTGCTCGGCGAAGGAATCAGACCTGCGTACCGCCGCCAACAATGGGCTGCCAGAGCTGCCGCTGCCTGCTGAAACAATGCTGAATTTTGCTGACGTGCGCTGGTGGTTTATCGTGCCGGCTCTGTTGCTGCTGATACTGCATCAGTTTCTGACCACGCGCAGGAGGTCTGCAGATGCTGCTTTCTGATCCTCACTGGCTATTGCTGTTCATGCCGCTTTTCTGGCTGGCCTGGTATTACCGTCCGCTGAGTCGGCGCTTGTTTGTGCTGCGCGTGCTGGTGATAATTCTGGTAGTTTTTGCTCTGGCAGGCCTGCAGTTGCGATTGCCAGGTCGTGCCGGCACCCTGGTGATTGTCGCAGACCGCAGTCTTTCGATGCCCGGTAACTCTGATCAGCGTATCTCGGAAACCATGGAAATGCTTAAAAGCGGCATGCCTGCAGGTGCTTCTCTCGGGCTGGTCACTTTCGGCGAAGAGGCTGCGGTCGAAATGGCTCCGGCCAGAAGCGCATTTTCCGGTTTCTCGGCAACTATTGGTCGCGAGGCTTCACGCCTCGACGAAGGTCTGAAAAGGGCGCTTTCACTGATTGCCGGTGATCTTACCGGCAGGGTTCTGATTATTTCTGACGGTCTCTGGACCGGTAATGACCCCCGCAATGTTGCGTTTCAGGCGGCTGCGCGTGGCATCCCACTCGATTTTCGTCTGGCTGGCCGGGATCTGTCCGGCGATGTTGCGATTACCGAATTTCAGGTGCCGGCGCTTCTGAATCCGGGTGAGGCTTTTATTGCCGGTGCCAGAGTTTTTTCGCCGGTTGAACAGGCTGGTCAGGTTTCGTTATTCGCATCAGACCGGCTGATTGCCAGCTTTTCCAGATTGCTGCGCCCGGGTGAAAACAGCCTTGCTTTCAGTCTGCTTGCACCAGAAGCCTCTGTAGTCAGATTTCGTCTGCAGGTTAACGGTCAGGGGCCAGACCCGATGCCCGAAAACAATATTGCGAAGGCGATCAGTGAGGTGGTTGGTCAGAAACCCTTTCTCGTGGTTTCTGACAATACTGATTCGCCAATGTGGCAGTTACTGCGGCAATCAGGGCTTGCAGCCGATCTGCAGGCTCCGGGGCAGATTTCCTGGAGCCTTGAGTTTCTTGCCGGCTATTCGGCGGTAATTATTGAGAATGTGCCTGCAGAGCGCGTTACCATGCACGGCATGCAGTTGCTGGCTGCCTGGGTTAATCATGTCGGCGGCGGCCTGCTGGTGACCGGGGGTAAGAACTCCTATGGCAATGGCGGTTATTACCAGTCGCCGCTTGAGTCGGTGCTGCCGGTTTCGCTCGAGCTTCGCAGTCAGCATCGCAAGCTGGCTCTGGCGCTGATGGTGGTGCTTGATCGTTCTGGCAGTATGGCGGCCCCGGCCCGTGGTGACCGCACCAAGATGGACCTTGCGAATATCGCCGCCGCCAGTTCGCTCGACCTGCTTTCGCCTTTCGACGAGTTCGGATTGCTGGCTGTAGATACCCAGGCACATGAAGTAGTGCCGCTGCAGCGCATGACCGAGAAGGCAAAATGGCGCGACCGTATTCTGCGGGTCGAATCTTCGGGCGGCGGGATCTATGTGTTCGAGGGCATCAGTAAGGCAGCTGAAATGCTGTTGAATGCCGAGGCAAAAACCAGACATATCATACTTTTCGCTGATGCTTCTGATTCAGAACAACCAGGTCGTTATTGGGAACTGCTCGACAAGGCTACCAGAGCCGGTCTGACCTTGAGTGTCATCGGGCTTGGCAGTGAGACCGATTCCGATGCCAATCTGCTGCGCAAGATTGCCGAAGCGGGCAAGGGCCGCATATTCTTTACCCGTGACCCGGAAGAGCTGCCGCGGCTCTTTTCACAGGACACCTTTGTGGCGGCCAGAAGTACTTTCATTGAAGAGCCTGCCGGGCTTGTGTCTTTGCCTGGTGCCGCCAGATTTATCGAGAACCCCGGGTTGATCAGCTCTGAGGTCGGAGCATACAATCTCTGCTACCTTCGCAACGAAGCTTTTTCAGCGTTGCAGACCACCGACGAGAACAAGGCTCCGTTGCTGGCAGGCTGGCAGTCTGGTCTTGGTCGTGTGGTTTGTTACATGGGAGTAACCGGTGGGCCGCATGCCGGGAAATTTGCAGGCGACAAGGCCGCCGCTGCAATTTTGCTTGGTGCCAGTCGCTGGATAGCACTTGACGACCGTCAGAGCTTTGGCGAAATGTCGGTTATGCAGCAGATCGACAATGGCAACTGGAAAGTATCTCTGCTTCTCGATCCGGAACGTGAACGTGACACCCTGAGAGAGAACCCGGAAGTGAGGTTGATCAGGCTCGCCGAAGGTCAGGAACCGGCGCAGGAAACCCTGACTCTGCACTGGGACTCTGCAGATTCGCTGCAGACAGAAACCATGGTGCGTGGAAACGAGGTTATTTCAGGGCTTATCAGGTCTGGAAAACAGCAGAAAAGGCTGCCACCGATCTGCCAGTTTTATGGGCCAGAATTCGCTCCGGCGCGCTTTCGCGATGGACAGGCCGAGCTTAAGGAACTGGCGTCAGTTACCGGCGGCAGAGAAATAATTGATCTCGGTCAGATCTGGAAATCACTGCCTGCGAAAATCCAGTTTCGCAGTCTGGCTGAAGAACTGCTGTTTCTTGCCCTGTTGTTGTTTATCATCGAAGTTGCCGAACGCCGCACCGGGTTTCTCACCATGCTTTTTGCCATGTTAAGAAAGTTTGCCGGTGAGCGTCAGCGGTTGGCTGTACCCCAGGCCGTCACGATGCCTGCAGCTGCAGTTTCTTCGCCGGTTGTGGGAAGCGACGAGAAAAAAATCCCTGAAAACAGCATTGAAAAAGCAATTTTGATGACAGAATCGCCAGCCGCCCCCTCTGCTCCGTCACCAGAAAACAGCAGTCAACCTGGATTTTCGCAGGCTCTTAAAACGGCGAGAAAACAGGCTGATAAGCGCACCCGTCGCTGATTCAGGCTAAAACAATGCCGGCCTTTTCCCTGGCGAGAAAAGGCCGGCTGCATGTGAGGCCTATTTGTGATGATGTCTGGTTCTTGAAGAATTGTCGTGAGCGCGTGACGGAATTTCAGAGACCATCATGCTGGTCGGCTTGAAATCGTGCGGCAGAACCTGGTGTTCATCATAATAACAGTTGAGGATTGAATCCATTTCTTCGCGCCCTTCGGCGATGGCAACAGCTTTTTCCCATGTTTCCTGGGTGAGGATTGGCTTGAGGGGCTGCTCGACTTTGTTGATGTGTTTCATTGCCTTGATGAGCTGTTTATCCCAGGTTTTGTGGTATCTGACCAGGTCGTCGGGATAGACGATTTTGCGGCGGGTGCCTTCGTTAATGCCCCTGAAGGGTTCTTCGACGTTAAGGTAGCCGTAGTCATCGGTCAGCTCTTCGCCGGCTTTGATGTCGCGAATTGCGATTTCAAAATCGTAGGGCGTAGTCATGCAGTTTGAATGGAAACTGTGATTGACGTAGCGACCGTTGTCCCAGCAGAGAACCTGATTACCCTTGCTGTTTCTGAAAGAGTATTTGAACAGAATTTCTTTGTACATCGGGGCCAGCTGATCAAGCTGATTCGGTGTGAATTCGCGGTCAAGTTTGTCAAAGGCCCAGACAATGGTGCCTTTGGGAATAAACCTGGTTGCGACAACGCCGTAACCAATCTCGTCATTGATGAAACGAAGTTCCGTCGAGGGATGAATCATAGTGTTCCTTTCAAAGCGGAAAATGAAACAGTTGGGTCAGGGTGGGGGAGATTGTGGATTGTTGCCTTTGGAGCGGGTGTATATGTTATTTGAACAGCGCAATTCTAACGCTGACGATGTATGGCTTCAATAAGCTTATAGTCTGTTTTTGGGGGGCCGCAGGCAACGGCAGTTAATTGAGTGTTAAATTTTGATTGAATTGATTTAAATCTAATTAATTCAATGATTATCATTGACGATTGAAATTTACTGGATATTTTTATGCTTTTAGATATCTTAACTTCTGACCCGGGTCGATGCGAAAAACTGTGTCGGTCTGGTTTAGAATACTTGCGCCGGCGATAAGGGGCGCCAGAAAGGCGTTTTGCCTTACTGCCCCTTGCCAGAGGGCAAGACAGAGAAATAGCTGGAATTTTCGATCAGGAGCAGGGATTTTATGAAATACAAATATTTGCTTATTGCCTTGGCCTGCATTTTGGGGCCCACCGCCAATATTGTCGGGGCTCAAGCCAGTAGTGCCGGGGATTACCCGCTGTTGAGTGAGGGCAGTATTACCCCGCCGCCACCACCGCCAGGTTACAGCTTTGCTTTGCCGCAGATTTCCCCTGCCACGCCACCCCCTCCTCCACCTCCCGGAAATGTAGGCAATATCACTGCTCAGCCGGCCGAAGCTCTGGCGCCACCGCAGACTGTTGCACCTCAATCACCGCCGCCTGCTGCCATGCCTCAGCCACAGACTCAGTCTCAGCAGGCTTCTTCGCCGGTTGCCGATCCGCCGCCATTTTCAGCCCCACCGTCACCGCCGGTGCTGCCGCCTTCTTCGACTCCTGTGCCGTCTCAGACTACAGCCAATGGCTCGGCTGACGTGCCTGATTCTGCAAAATTCAACCAGCAGTTTGTTGCCACTGCTCCTGCAGGCCAGCGTGTCATGCAATTGATCACTGCGGATCTGGCCAATCAGATAAAAAGACTTCTGCGCTCTCTCAAAACCATGCGCACGGTTGTCGACAAACCTGAGAGCGCCGAAGAACTTCGAAGAATCCAGTTGACAGGGAGAGTCTGCGCTGACCTGCTTGGTCTTAAGGGGTTCCCGGTGCCTTCAAGATTTGTTGCTTCCGGCAACGACAAGGTGCTGCGTGATCGCTCGCATGATGCGGTAGAATACAGGTTCTATGGCGATTTTGATAATCGCCTGAACGGTTGGATAAAGCCAATTAAGACAGCTGTTTACGTTGATCTGGTTTTTGATGGTCGCAGTCGTCGACGCACACATGTGCGGGCCCAGTTTACCCGTACCGGAACCATGACCGGCAGTTTTTATGCTTACAGCTGGGATGCCTTTGGCAAGCCATGGAAAATGCAGGGGAGTCTCGATAATCTTTTCGTTCACGATGATGGGTTGCCGGCTGGCGGCAGTCTGAAAGTTTTCGGTGCCGATCCTGCCGGCAAAACCATTGGTCTGGCACTTGACTTCCCGGTCAAGGTTCACGGCGAAAATGGCTCTGAAAAAGCAGACACCCGCCACCGTGAAGGTAAGCGGGTGAGCATCGGTCGATAAAATCAGAAGGGAATCGGGGGGGCGGCCGGTTTAAAAAACTGACCGCCCTTCACATGTTCAGATGATGTCGCGCATGTGTAAATCCCCTTCCCTCCGGGTTTTCCTGCCTCTTACCGTCTTATGAGCTTATTGGCGGGCCGAGGTAGGTTCTTTACTGGTTCAGGCTTCGTTTTTCCAGAGGCCGTGAATATTGCAGTATTCGCGGACAGTGATCGGTGAGGTTTTTACACAGAATTCAGCTTCAGCCGGTTCGCCCGGTTTTAAAAACCTGACAAACTTCTGGTTGCCGGCGATAACTTCGATCCATTCAATAAAATGTTTTTCTTCCATTGGGTGGGGAACGCTGCCGACTTTAACTTTGATACCGTTGGCAGTTTTTTCGATAACCGGAACATGCTTTTCAACAGCAGAATCTGCAGTCTTTTCTTCCATCAGTTTCATTTCCATGCTGCAGCAGACAAGTGCCGGTGCGCCTGGATGAACCACTTCGATAATGTTGCCACAGATTTCACACTTGTACACGTTATGAAGCTTAGTCAAATCCTTATTCCTCCTGAATGCTGATATCTCGCAACTGCATTATATTTTAACTTAACGATATGGTCAATGCCTGAAAAATTTGTTAGACTTATCTTACTGCTTAAATAAATTCTATTTCGGGTAATGTTGCAGTGGAGGTCGACGACCAAATGTACAGGGCCATTCAAACTATTGTTCTGGCAGTTTTGCTGTTGCTCCAGGTTGTTTCCAGTGTCGCCGGCGAGACCCCGAAACAGCGAATCGTTCTTACAGATAAAACAACCCTTATCGGACGGGTGGTTGAAATGAAGGACGGTGTGTACACAGTCGAAACTGACACGCTTGGCAGGCTCAAAATTGAAGCTGCCCGTGTTGTCGAGATTGCCAGTCTGCAGCAGGCTGCAACTGGTGTGGCAAAGGAAATTTCTGCCGGCCCCGCGGTTGAAACTTCGCAGCCCGAAGCCGAACCGGCCGTAACCACCAGGAAGATCAAGATTCTCGATTGCGAAAAGAGACAGCAGTCCTCAGAGCCGTATCAGGAAAATGCCGGCGTGACCGGCAGCGACGATCTGGCCCGGCAGCAGGAAGAAGTGACCAGCCGGGTTCAATCGATGGCCATGGACGGCGATTTTCTTGATTCGATGATGGATCTCGGCGATTCTAACGCAATGATCGAAGTGATGCAGGATCCTGAAATAATGGATGCTATAAGTCGCAATGATTATGACTTTCTGATGAATAACGAGAAGATGAAAAGTTTGATGAACAGCCAGGAAATAAAAAGTCTTCTTGGCGATGTTCAGCCCTGAAAAATAAATAAAAAAAGGTTGGTAAAGGGTAAGTATGAGAGTTGTACGATCTCAAAGTTTACTTGTCCTGGCTCTCGTGGTAGCCGTTGTCTGCGGAATATTACATCCTGCCGTGGCCGGTTTCTCAAGTTCTCCTGATGTCGGCGAGCGTTTTCTCGATGTCAAAAGTTTTGCCTTCAAAATTGCAGCAAAGAACGGCTGGTCTCTGATAATCAGCAATGAAGTGACTTCTCCCTGCAAAGAAGTGAAGGGTACGACAGTCGAAGAGGCTTTTGCGCATTATTTCAAGGATACCCAATTTGGCTGGCGTTATTTTGAGGACTGCCTCTACATTGCCAACGAACGTGAGCTCAGAAAATTCTTCCAGAAACTTCCTGAGCTTGAGATGGGTCTGCCAAAAGGTAAGTCCGGGGCTTTTTTCAGCGGGATTTTTCAACGGGTTGAGCTTTCGCTTCTCTGTCAGCTGCTCAAGGCGATTTCTGGGGTTGAAATCAGAACTGCAAGTGGTTTTGAGGGTAATGTCATGATGCGGGCACGCAATATGGGCTGGCAGAGAGTATTGCTTTCAGTCGCATTTCTTAATCGTCTTCAGATTGATAAAACCGATTTTTCGGTAATTCTGTCGCCCGAACGTCAGTGAATCGTTAAATAAAGCAGCGGTTCTGCCGATAGCCTGACCCATGAAAAGAACTGTCAAATTTCTGCTGGTTTTCTCGTTCGGTCTCATGTTGGCCGGCTTCGGGCCCAGACCCTATTCAGATCTTGCTGAATACAAGCGCCTGCCTCTCGAAACCAGGATTTCACGGCTTCAGAGTGCCGGCGAAGATCTTTTCATGCGCCGGCGTTATGAAGATTCCATTGTTGTTTTCGAAACCATTCTCGCTCTCGATCCTGGCGAACTGAAGGCCAAACTCTGGGTAACCAAGGCTCAGAGTCAGCTGCTTCTTGAAAAAAATGCCGCCAACAAACAGGCTCTATACCGCAAATACGGCCACCTGACACCCAAAGACAAGATCTACGAAAACTGGCATTGGGGGCCATCAGTAGGTCATTTTGAAGTTCGTTATTCAGAACCCAAACCATATGTCCCGAAGGTGCGCAAACTGCGTCCGAAAGCTTCTGATGCCGAAGTTGCCGCGGCCCGCAAAAAAGCTGAATCTTCCGGCGACGCCGCCGACATGTTCGAATTGGCGATGCTGCACTGGTCCAGAAAAGATCAGGAAAAGGCGCTCAAAGCCTTTTTTGATGCTTATGCCATTAACCCCGAAATTCTTGGCAGAGACGACGAATACATGCTTTCGACCATTTCTGAAGAAGTCGATGCCAAAACTGCTGCCGGCAAGGCCGCAGCGAAAGATTATCTTATCAGCGGTAAGCTTGGGTTGATTCAGGGTGATCGGCAGCGCGCCGTAAATCATCTGGTGCGTGCTGCCGCCATGGATGCGAAAGTCAGAGAAGAAGCACGGAAAGAACTTGCTTCATTTCTTGCCACTTCTCAGGTTGAAACCGTATCTTTGCCTGCCGATATTTTCAGCTTTCGCCAGGCATACGTATTTGATAAGGGTCTTGATAAGCTTTATCTGCGCATAATTCTGCTGCCAAAGAACCGGGCTCAGGTGGTTCCCATAGATATGATGCTCAAGCCAGAAAGCGTCAAAGACGTTGAGATCGCTTCAAAAGACGTGGCTTTCGCTTTTTCTCAGCCCGGTATCGATGAATCGATGCGGCTTTATCTTGTTCTGCCCGAAAAAGATGAGGAATTTCCGCAGTATGAGGTTCGGCTGGTTTTGACCCTCGACCGTGCCAAAAGCCAAACCTTTGAATTGTCTAACTTCGCCACCGGCGAGAATCTGCCTGATAACTGGAGCTTCGTTTTTTCTTCGGAATACAATTTGTCAGAAAGTCTTGCCCGGGGTGACTTCGAAAAAAGCGTCGATGGCATGAAGATTTCCGGCTGGCATCTTGCCATAACCGCCGGCAAGGGCCCGTTCATCCCTCTCGAAAGCTTTAAAGAGCCTTTGCCAAAGCCTGTCGATATCTGGAAACTTATCGAAAATGGCGGCGAAGC
>DAOQWI010000115.1:0-10686 GCA_035342015.1 Candidatus Ozemibacteraceae bacterium
CGACCTGGCGGTTGAAACAACGAAAGAAAGCGATTGCAGCTGCGACCTGAACGCGTTCAGTGACGATTCACTGTCATCGATAACCAATACGTTGAGCCCTCTGAGATCAGATGTGGGGTGCAACGGTTGTCGCTCTGCCGCTACCGCCAGTTTGACGGTGAAACGAAAAATGCTGCCATGATTAGGGACCGACTCAATTTTTATTTCACCGTTCATGGCGTCTATAAAGCGTTTGCAGATTGCCAGGCCGAGCCCGGTTCCGCCAAAGCGGCGGGTGATTGAACTGTCAGCCTGAGTGAAGGGCTGGAAAAGTTTCTGCTGCTGTTCTTCAGTCATGCCGATGCCAGTGTCGCTTACAGTGAAACGCAGCCAGGCAAAGTCATTTTCGCGTCGGGCGACTTCTGATGAAATGACAATTTCGCCGGATGGGGTGTATTTTACGGCATTGTTGGCGAGGTTGATCAGTATCTGTTCGAGTCTCAGCGGGTCACCGATCAGTCTGGTCGGCACTTCGGGCGAGGTCAGAAAGACGACTTCAAGGCCTTTTTCCTGGGCTTTGCCGGTGATAAGGTCAGACAGCTGATCGAGAATGTCATCTAGATCGAATTCGATTGTCTCAAGGCTTATTTTACCGGCTTCGGCCTTCGAAAAATCGAGAATTTCGTTGATGATGCCGAGAAGATTGTCGGCTGCAACCGTGATTTTTTTTATATAGCCGCTCTGACGGGGAGTCAGATCGGTCTGCTGGCACAGGTAGGCGAGCCCGACGATCGCGTTCATGGGGGTTCTGATCTCGTGGCTCATGTTGGCGAGAAACTGTCCCTTGGCTTCTGTTGCTGCCTCAGCCGCTTCTTTTGCATCTTTCAGGGCTTTTTCCATTTCTTTGCGTGAGGTGATGTCCTGCTGAATTGCCATGAAGTGCGTGACTTTTTTCTGATCGTTCAAAACCGGCGAAATTGATGAATCGACCCAGAAGATCTCACCGTTTTTGCGACGGTTGCAGAATTCACCTTTCCAGGTTTTGCCAGATGCGACGACTGCCCAGAGATTGTTGGATAAGGCCGGCGAGGGCTCCTGACCCCTGAGAAAACGCGGGTTTCTGCCAATTGCCTCCTCTCTTGAATAGCCGGTAATCTCAGAAAAGCTGGCGTTAACGTATTCAATCTGGCTGTTGAGGTCGGTTATTATAACCATGGTCGGACTCTGTTCAACCACCTGTGAAAGCTGCCTGATTTTCTCTCCGGCTTCTCTTTCTGAGGTGATATTTTCACAGACCCCAAGCATGCGAAAAGGCGCATTCTGCTCGTCGCGATAGACCTGTCCCTTTGCCCGCAGGCACATCACCCGGTCATCTTTGCGTCTGATTCTGAATTCAGCTTCAAATGGTGCCCGCCCTTCCATTGCCGCAAGGGTGGCGCTTTCGAACGCCGGCAGATCTTCGGTCAGTATCCGGCCCCGAAAACTTTCGCGGGTGCCTTCAAAGGTTCCGGGTTGCATACCGAAAATATGGTACATTCCTTCGTCCCATATCATTTTGCCATCTGCCAGCGAAAGGTCCCATATTCCTATTCCGGATGAGAGCAGGGCCAGCGCGAGGCGGTCCTGATTTTCCTTGAGATCTTTTTCGGCTTTTTCCCTGCCTTCCATGGCATTTCGCAACCGGCGGTTGGCGCGATAAAAAATAAAAAGAACGATCAGGTCGGCGACAATTATCAGAACATAACAACAGGATTTTGGGATGCATAATTGCAGCCAGGCTCGTAAAGTTCACCAGATCAGAAAAAATAACGCTGACATCGTCATAGAGCTGCGGAGTTGAAGAACCACTGATTTTGAGTTCTTCAATTACTTTCGGCGGCAGAATATTTGCCAGCAGGCTCTCGCCGCGCTGCCTTTCTCTGACAAGTTCTATGTGGGTTCTGACCCTGGCCTTCACCACCGCTGGCTTGAAGGGCTTGGTGATAAAATCGACTGCGCCCCTCGCCAGGCCTTTTATCTCGTCTTCGGGCTGGTTGAGAGATGTCAGAAAAATGACCGGAATCAGGCAGGTTTCAGGGTCTGACTTAAGCTTTTGACAGACTTCGAATCAATCCATTCCCGGCATGCAGATGTCGAGAAGAATGAGCTCCGGGCGGGGAAGATGCCGGGCGATGCTCAGAGCCTCTTCGCCGTTTTCTGCAGTCAGCACAGTGTATTCTGCCTCCAGCAGACCGGAAATGAAGTCAAGATTTTCTTCGGAATCATCAACTGTAAGAATAATTGGCCGCGAAGCAACAAAGTGCATTGTGGGCCTCCCATCTCTCAACCCGGCAATATTCTATCTGCCTTAATTATCCCAGATTTTTGCCCGTGTCTCAAGTGGGACCTGCAATGTTCATTAATACCAGAGAGGCAATAAAGCGCAGGGAAATAGTTCTTTATAAAAGGGCCATAGCAGGTATCAGGTGCAAATTTTCGGCAGCGCATTGACGCTTTCTTATTTCATCAGTACAATTAGTCATACTTTCCTTAAAAAAGAGGTACAAGAGTGAGTAATAAAAAGCAGATGCTGGTTCTGGTGCTGTGTTTGTTGTTCCAGGCCGCGTTCATCGGGCAGGCACATGCTCTTAATATCGGTGGTTTTCTCGATGAAGTGACCGGTACTCTTGACCGGGTTTCTGCAACTCTTGACAGAACCTTTGGCGGCGCTGATGCCAACAACCAGAAGGTTCTCGAACAGTCACGCGAGCAGGCCCCGCAGACCAGCGCTTTCCTTGGAAAGTGGGAAGACAGCTGGGAAACCTCGATGGGTGCGAAGACCCACGAGTCACTCAAGGCCGACCCCGGCTTTTCCAAAGACAAGAATCAGCTCAACCGGGTTGGCAATGTTGCCCGCCGCCTTGTCAAGCATGTTGAACGCAAAGACCTGACCTGGCACTTTGCGGTTCTGAATACCGATGAAGTCAATGCCTTTGCCGCTCCCGGCGGTTACATCTACGTTACCCGCGGGCTGCTGAACATGTGCAAGGATGACAACGAACTCGCCGGCGTTATCGCTCACGAAATGGGTCATATCGACAAAAAACACAGCGTCAGGCAGGCTGAAAAAGCTGGTCTGATGACCGCTCTGGTTCTTGGCCTCGGTCTCAACAAGAAAACCAAAGATGCCGCTCCCTTCGCCGCGATTGCTGCCTATTTCGCCAATCTCAAATTTTCGCGTAACGATGAATATCAGGCTGATTCCTGCGCAGTCAAATATACCCACGCCGCCGGTTATGACCCGAATGGCATCATCGGTTTCTTCAACAAGATCAACAACGACAGCAAAGCTTCAAAGATTACAAAATATTTTTCAACCCACCCGCCGACGACCGATCGTATCAACGCAGTTAAGAAAGAAATCGCAAAACTGCCGGCCAGAAACGGCTCAAACAGCGGTCAGGCCCCGGCTGAAAGCAGTTCAACCGTTACGACCCGGCCGACCACGACCACTGCAACCCAGACTCAGACAAGCACTCAGACTTCTTCTGGTGCGAAGCCGACCGCCAAAGATCTGCAGCTTGCCTACGAATCTTACCTGTATTACCAGCAGGTTTATCAGTATAAAGTGCAGCAGCAGGCTCCGGTGAACGAAATTATGGATGCCATGGACAAATATCAGGCTGCCAAGAAAAAATACATGGAAATGCGCAAAGCTGCCGGTATGTAACAGATTTCTCAGTAGAACAAAAGGGCAGAAACCCGATCGGGTTTCTGCCCTTCGATTTTTAGCCTATTGCAGGTTATTTGCGCAGCAGAAATACGTGGGCGGGGCTGGTGTGCGGGTCAAGCTCGACGTAATTCTTTGAGCCGTACCACAGATAACGGCGGTCGGTAAGCAGATCGTGCATCTGATAGCCCTGTTCGGGTGTCAGGCCAAACTTATCAAGGGGTACATGAACGAACGACGAGTGTCTGATGAACGGGTCGAGGTTGACAGCGACAAGGATGTGGTTGTCGCCCAGAGATTTGCCGTAGAAAAGGATCTTGTCGTTTTCTGAATGGTAGAACTGCAGGTTGTCGTATTCCTGCATGGCGGGATTTTCGTGCCTGATCTGGTTCAGTCTTGTGATCAGATCGACGATATTGCCCGGTGCCTTCCAGTCACGGGTTCTGATTTCGTATTTGTCGCTGTTCAAATACTCTTCTTTGCCCGGAACCGGTATGCCTTCACACAGTTCGAACCCCTGGAAAATGCCATACACACTCGAAAGCGTGGTTGCGAGAACGGCTCTGATCTTGTAAGCCGGCTGACCGCCACCCTGCAGAAAGGTCGGGAAAATGTCCGGGGTATTGGTGAAGAGGTTCGCCCGGTAATAATCAGATTCAGGCGGAGTGGTCAGTTCGCTGAAGTATTCTGTCAGCTCAGCTTTTTCATTGCGCCAGGTGAAGTAGCTGTAAGACTGGGTGAAGCCAAGTTTTGCCAGGGCCTTCATGACGCGTGGGCGGGTAAAAGCTTCAGACAGGAAAATGACATCGGGGTATTTCTGCTGCACTTCGTAGATTACCCATTCCCAGAAGGCAAAGGGCTTGGTGTGCGGGTTGTCGACCCTGAAGATTTTGACGCCTTTGCGGGCCCAGAACAGGAAAATGCGGCGCATTTCCTTCCAGATTTCTTTGTAATCGTGGCTTTCAAAATTGATCGGGTAAATATCTTCGTATTTTTTCGGCGGGTTTTCGGCAAACTTGATGGTGCCGTCGGGCCGGCGGCTGAACCATTCGGGGTGCTGCTTCAGGTAGGGGTGGTCGGGCGAGCAGTTGATGGCAAAGTCGAGGGCGATTTCGATACCATAGCGCGCGGCTTCTTCGACCAGGGCTTCGAAGTCTTCGAAGTTGCCGAGGGCCGGTTCTATGGCGTCGTGTCCTCCGTGCTGGTTGCCGATCGAATAGGGGCAGCCGGGGTCGCCGGGCTGGCAGGTCAGGCTGTTGTTCGGACCCTTGCGTTTGCTGAAGCCAACCGGGTGAATGGGCGGAAAATAGAGCACGTCGAACCCCATTTCGGCGATATGCGGCAGGCGTTTGATCACATCTCTGAAAGTGCCGTGTTTGCCGGGTTCAAAACCGCATGATCGCGGAAAACATTCATACCATGAGGCAAATCTCGCTTTTTTACGGTCGACGCGAACCATGAAGGTTTTGCTTTCGACCCGTGAAGCGGGATCTGGGTGTTCGGCCAGCAGTTCGACCAGTCGGTCGTGGCTGAGAATGTGCCAGCGCTGCAGGTCTGAGCCGGCTTTTTCGGCTTTCTGCAGCATGTTCTTCAGGTATTCACGGTCTGATTCATTCAACCAGGCGCGATAATTTTTCGCAAGGGCCATGCCTTCGAGAATATCTGAACTGTAGTCGACGTTGGCGTCAACTTTTTTGCGGGTGTCGTATACCCAGGTGCCGTATTCTTCACAATAAGCTACGATCATGTATTCATAAAAGCCGACCTGGTCAACTTTGAATTCGGTTTCCCAGAGGTCCATGCCTGGGTTGGTGCAGGTCATCGGCACTTTGTGCCATTTTTTGCGGTCGACCGGGCGGTATTCGACCCAGGCAGCCACCTTCTGATGACCGTCTCTGAAGATGTCGGCAATAACTTTGACGCTGTCGCCCGGTTCACGTTTCAAGGGGTAGGTTCCGGCATCGACGAGGGGTCTGACATTTTCGATAAATGCGCGTTTGCGGTTTCTGGTCATGTTATTTTCCCTTGATCAATGATTTGTAGAGATCGACAGTCTGCTGGGCGATAGATTTCCAGCTGAATACGTCTTCGACGCGCTTGCGGCCGGCGGCGGCCATTTTGTCGCGCAGTGCCGGGTCGGCCATCAGGGCGTTGATTTCTCTGGCCAGGTCGTGAGCGAATTCATCTGGTTTGACCGCTTCGAACGGTGACTCGCTCATCTGTTCGAGCTTGACGAGTTTGCCGGTGACGCCGTCAACGACGACTTCAGGAATTCCGCCGACGGCGCTTGCGACAACCGGGGTTTCGCAGGCCATGGCTTCGAGATTGATGATGCCGAAAGGTTCATATATCGAGGGGCAGCAGAACACGGCGGCATGCGAATACAGTTCGATCAGCGTCTTGCGGTCGACCATTTCCCTGACCCAATGGATATTGGTGCGGTTTTTCGAAACTGATTTGACGCCTTCGGCCATTTCTTTTTCGATTTCGGGGGTATCAGGGGCGCCGGCGCAGAGCACGACCGGAATATCAGGGTTCAGATATCTGATGGCGTTCACCAGATGAATGATGCCTTTCTGGCGGGTGATGCGGCCGACGAAGAGCAGGTAGGGCTTCGCAGGGTCGAAGCCGAAGCGTTTGATATGCTCGGTTGACGGCACTCTTTTGAATTCATCGGTGTCGATGCCATTGTAGATGACCTTGAGGCGGTCTTCTCTGACGTTGAACAGGCTTTTTACATCAGCGCGGGTGCCGTGAGAAACGGCGATGACAGCGTCGGCCATTTCGATGGCGGTTTTTTCGACCCACAGAGAAAAGTCGTAGCCGCCGGCCAGCTGTTCACGCTTCCAGGGGCGGAGTGGTTCGAGCGAGTGGGTGGTGACGACGAGCGGCACGCCGAAATTGAGCTTGGCCCAGATGCCGGCCATGTGGGTATACCAGGTATGGCAGTGCACGACGTCTGCATCGACGCCTTCGCCGACGATCTGCAGATCGCGGTCAATGGTTTTAAAAACCGACTGCAGGCCGCGGTCAAGCTTGAGATAGCCGGCTGCTGATTCATAACCGGTGGTTTTGATCTGGCCGCTGGCTGGTTTCTGGTCACCGTAGCAGCGAACTTCGACGCCTGCCAGCTTCGCGACTTCCTTTGAGAGATACTCGATGTGCACGCCGGCTCCACCGTAAACATGCGGGGGGTATTCATTGGTAATGTATAAAACCTTCATCATTCTCTCCTTGCTGATCGTTATGTGCAGAAATTATAGCACCAAAAAACTGCCTTGTCGCCAAATTTAAAGATGCCGCAGCCTCTTAAAAACCATGCACGCTGCATTTAACTGAAATGCCGCTTTTGTCACGTTCAAGATGATAAACTCCGCCTTCCGGGCAGGCGGGCTGCTTTTTGATGTATTTGCCATCTTCAAGGGTCTTGCTGTCGAGGGTTTGCATGGTTTTCGAAGTGTCGAGCTCATACATT
Organism: Candidatus Ozemibacteraceae bacterium; assembly: GCA_035342015.1. GTDB lineage: Bacteria > Muiribacteriota > Ozemobacteria > Ozemobacterales > Ozemobacteraceae > Rifleibacterium. The sequence continues at coordinate 7,164 of DAOQWI010000115.1, forward strand.
TCAATGGCACCCATCAGCATCCGGCAGTTGGCGCGGCAGGCATTCTTTTGTGCCAGGCCGCGGGCTTTTTCGATGCCGGGCAGCGCGATAGCTGCTGCAGCGCCGACGATTCCGGTCATGCCTGACAGCATGGTTTTTTCGTCAGGCCTTCAACCGCGACCCTGAGCTTGTTTTCTTCGTGACTGATTTTGATGGCATCAAGCATTTTCATGCCCTTCTGGCGTTCACTTTCTGGAAGCTGGCCCATCTGGCTCTGTGCCATGTTCTTGATCGCGAGCAGCTGCTGTTTTCCGATTGCTGACCACTGTTCGGCGAGGTTTTTGTCGTTGAGGGCGAGTTCGGCGGTTGCCTGGTCATTTTTAATCAGCAGCCGGAAATTTTCAAACGGCTTGTAGGGTGCCGGAATCTCGGCCTCAGTCGTTTTATCTGAGCCTGTATTCGAGGGTTGCCTGATTGTGCCGTGAGAGCTGCAGCTGACTTCGCCGTCGGGTAAAAGGGAGTAAACACCCTGATTTGGGCAGGTCAGTTCGCTGTTGAGGTAGTGATCGGCAATGAGCTGCTTCTGATCGAGAATTTTTACCGGGGTTTCTTTGTCCATGGTGTACATTTCAATGGCAGCAGTCAGCATGCGCAGGTTGGTGAAGCAGACGCCATGCTGGGTATTCGCGGCTTTGCCGGCCACCATACGTTTGATGCCGTTAAGATCAATTTCTGCTGCAATAAGTGTTTTCTGGTCTGCAGCTTTGCTTAGAAAGTCAGCCCATTTGTCTCGGCCTTGCGGGTCGCTTTCGGCGGGGGCATTTTGAGTCTGCATAAACAGGCCTTCCGGTCGAATAGACAGAAGAATCTGATTGCCGGGCGTTGGCAGAGTGAATTCAACCAGCTCCTGCTCCCGTTTTGTCGGGTGGGGAGTAATTTTACCGGTAATGCTTTCGACGAATTCAAGAAATGCGAGCGGCTTGACTTTTGCTTTGAATGACAGGTTCGGCCGCAGCGAACTGTCTATTGAAAAGCTGAGCTGGCCGTCTGGCAGAAAAAGTTCTTTGCCGGCAAAATCGTCGATTTTCCTGAAAAAGTCAGAAATATTGGTGTCGATGCGGGCAAAGCCTTTGAACTGTTTTTCAAGTTCGGCGAGTTTGTCGGCATTTTCGGGTTTAACCATTTCTTTTGCCTGAGATGCATAAAAATTGAAAATTTTCGCAGCATCAATATGAACGGTGGCAATGGTTTCTGAACGCAAAACCGGTTCTGTGGCTGTCAGAGCAGCGGTTGTCAGTAATAGAGCAAAAAGCAGAACCAGTCTGAAAAATTTGTTCACGGCTTACCTCCACATTTAACTTCAGATATTCTACTACAGGCGCGCCAATCATAGGAAAAGAAAAACACGATTCGAAGGTACACCTCTGCAACCTAGACCTGTGGCAAACTATCAGGTTTTTTGCGGGTTAGGGTAAATAAAAATGGTTCTGCCCTTTAAATGGCGCGACTTTGGCGCCTGGTTCTCCAGAAACAGCTCTGTCAGATCAGAAAATGAGCATGGAATCCTGAAAATTGCTGATCTTTGTTTTGCAAGCTCACATCACAACCTCAACGGCATCAGAATCGGTGTCGAGCTCAAGCTGTTACGCCCCGATTTTAAGAATGTTTTTCTTTGTGCTTTTCTGGCTGATATGGGGCAGATGCAGCTGTTCGAGCCTTTTGTCGGCAACCCCGACAGTGGCGATAACAACTTTTTCGCAAGTCTGAAGGTTGCCCCGGCACCTGACAAGACCGGCAACTACGAGTTGTTTCTGCCGGAGGCCGGCTGGGTATTGCCTTCGATCTGGCGATTTCTGGTGCAGTCTCTTGGTTTGCGGCCAAAGGGGCATGCAAGGATGCCCGACGTTATAACCTTCGCGTTTGAGCCTGGCGATATGCGGCCACTTCTTTTTGCGGCAAAGCCATTCGATTACTACGGTAGTGCGCAGCGTCTCAAGGAAGAAGTGATGCTCGACGACTTTTTTCAATTCCTCAATTTGACCCCTGATGCCAGCGAAGCAGAGATTCAGAGAGCATACATTCTCAGCTGCCGTGATTTTAAGGCCAGCCAGTCTGAAAACGTTGACAGCGAAGAAACGAGAAAGCGTCTCAACCATTTTAACCGCATCAAGCAGGGTTATCAGGTCTGGACGGAAAAACTCCAGCAGAAACGGCTTTGCTGAAGAGCTGCGGTGTTAACCTGTCAGCTTGCCGGCGACTTCAGAAGCCCGCCAGAGATACCAGGCGGCAATTGACCTGTATGGCTGCCAGACAAGTGCCTGACGTGACAGTTCTTTTGGCGCAGGTAGATTGCCAGGCGTGCCTCTGATTACAGCCAGGCCTTTACGCAGGCCATAATCGTCAGGAGCCATGACATCGACCCGGCCAAGCTTGAAGATCAGCAGCATTTCCACTGTCCAGCGACCGATCCCGCGAATTGCGGTGAGTTTTTCGACCAGTTCACTGTTCGACATTCTGTGCATCTGCTCAAGATCAGGCAGTTTACCTGAGACTGTAAATTCAGCCAGGTCGCGTGCGGCCGCTATTTTAGGCCCAGAAAGCCCGGCAGAGCGCAGTTCTTCGTCTGAAGCCCTGATAAGGTCGAGAGGGTTGATGCTGTCGCCATCTGAAAAAAGATGCAGCAGGCGTTTAAAAATCGTTGCGGCTGCCTTGCCGGTGAGTTGCTGATAAACTATCGTTTCAAGCAGTGCCATGAACGGTGATGAGAACTCGTCGGCGACCAGATTGAAGGCGGGCGCCTTTTTTATAAAATTACCCAGCTGCGGGTCAGCTTTTGCCAGGAAGGCAATCGCCGCTTCGATGTCGGTATTCGCAAATACCGCCGGGGGTAATACCCGCAACGGGTCTGAGGCTGAAAGGTTCAGGCCTTCACGGCGCAGCATCCAGGCCTTGAGTTCGGTTCCGCCGCCGGCTGAGAAGCCACCGAGGCGGCCGTCAGAGTTTATTACTCTATGACATGGAATCAGCAGTGGCAGAGGATTTCGGCCAACGGCAGTGCCGACGGCTCTTGAGGCGCCTGGTTTCTGACACCTTTCTGCCAGCTGACCGTATGAAACAGTTACACCCGGGCCGACCTTGATCAACTCTTCATAAACTCTTCGGGCAAATGGGCCGGCATCTTCAAGATCGAGTTGAATGCGCCTGAAGTCGTATTCTTCGCCGGCAAAATATTTTTGTATCTGCTCGACGCAGTTTTTTTGCCGATTGTTCAGAATATCTGTCATTCCAGCTTCCGAAAAGGCTTCTTTGCACCTGTTTTGCAGGCTTCTGAGACCTTTTTCAGGTAAAAATACCGCTTTGACCGCATCGTTGCTGAAACAGACGGCGGCGTGCCCGGGCCCGGTTTCGAAAAAATACAGTTGCAGTTGTTTGGCCATGCGAAAATTATGCCGCAAAAATAACAATCTGGCAATGCTCGAGGCAAATCTACAGGGTAAACGTAAACTTTTTTCTTTCCAACAGCGTGTTACGGCATGTCAGTCGT
>DAOQWI010000116.1:0-10626 GCA_035342015.1 Candidatus Ozemibacteraceae bacterium
CGCTGTTCTTCAAGTCTGCGGTCGACAAGGCCGAAAAAGGTATCCATGATGCCCGTCGAACCCTGCTTTTTCAGCAGAAAGCTGAGACTCAGGTAACAGTCGCGGTGCTGCAGCTTCAAGTTCAGTTCATTTTCGAGGGTGAAGTCGATATGGCTGAGGTTGACCTTGTTGCTGACCGCGAATTCAGGGTGTCGACGCCTGATTTCTCCAAGAATGCTTTCGATACGTTTGCAGAGTTCAGCATCGCTGATGACGAAATTGTCGAGACTGTTCTGCTTCTGCAGATCGCGGCTGAGTTCGACTTCGTAATCGATGCCGTAGGTGAGGCTTTTTTCGGCCCGGGTAAATAATTCTTCAGTCGAGACTTCGCCAAGTCCACCGGCCACACCGATTTTGCCGTCAGCAATGACGCGACAGCCGGTTTTTCTGATATTCTTGCGTCGTACCGCCTGAATCTCGTTCTGCACTATGCTCAACGAAGTCTGTTTGACAATCTGGGTAACTTTTTCTCGCATTCTGGCTTCCTTACTGTACGTTGATTTCTCTGACCCTGACGTAAGGGCCGCCAAAGCTGACCGGCAGCGGGTATTGTTCCATTTTGCCGCAGCCGCCGCCAACGAAGCTGAGTATCTCAAGCCTGTCTGAAACCGCATCGATCTGGTCGAGCGTCTTCATCACATTGCCGGTGATAACCGAAAATTTGACCGGTCTGGTAACCCTGCCGTTCTCGATCAGATAGGCCATCGAAGGGGCCAGCGTGAAGGTCGACATGCCAGAACCGTGCTTGACCGATTCAATAAGAATGCCGTGGTCGATGCTGCCGATCAGTTCTTCTTTCGAGCAGTTGCCGGGTTCTATGTAGGTGGCGGTCATGCGCACGATTGGCTCGTATTCAAAATTTATGGAACGGGCGTTCCCGGTCGCTGCTTCATCGAGCTCGGCGGCGGTGGCGGCGCTGTGCAGACGGCCGCGCAGTATGCCTTTGCCGATCAGCACAGTTTTTTCGGCCCGGTTCCCTTCGTCGTCGAACGGCGTGAAACCGCTGCCCGGCAGGTTGCCGTCATCGACAATGCTGAGCAGCTCAGAACCAACCCGTTTGCCGAGCTGCCATTCTTTTTTCATGCCTTCATCGCCGATCATGAAATCGGCTTCGCTCTTGTGCCCGAAACTCTCATGCGCAAAAATCCCGGCTGCCATCGGCGACAGAACCACCGTATAGTTGCCGCCCTGAATCTTTTCGGCGCTGGTAAAGAATTCACGCGCTTTCTCGATCAACTTCCGCGCTTCATGATGCAGCCCCGCGAGCGGCTTGAACTCAGACATCGCTTTGCACCAGGTTTCGCTGAAAACGTTTGCACCGCTGCCGAATCTGAAGCCAAGACGCAAGCCCGCTGTCTGCGTGTCGAATTTCAGATTGGCGCCGAGGCTCGAATAAAACTGCTTGGTTATATGGGCGTCTGAATATGAAGCCGACCAGTGGCTGATCTGCCCGTCATTCTTCACCAGGTCGGCAAATGACTCGGTGAGAGCTATTTTTTCTGACAGTTGCACCTTGCTGACGCTGGTCTGCGCAAAACGGCAGTGGTCGCCGGTATTGACCTGCATTTTTTTAACCGCCGGGTGCTCATTGATCCGGGCATCGGCCCGCCCAAGCTTTGCCAGACCGGCAAGCTCTGTATCGACGCTGGCCAGATCTGTGGTAGAGGCATAAAACCAGCGCTGACCGTCGAAAAGTCTGATAAAAGCGCCAATGTCGTCTTTTTCTTTGACCTCTTCAAGGCGGCCGGTTTCGATGCGCACCAGTGAGCGAAAAACCTTTTCAATACGCACATCGGCGTAAAAACCTGCAGGAAATTTATACATCCGTTTCTCCAGATCAGCGAACCAGGTTCGCAAGTTTGATAAAGATGAAGTAGAAAACTGCGGTAATGCCAGAACTGCAGCCGATGGCGACCGTATATGAATAATCGCGCCTGAGCAGCATCGGCAAAGCAATGAAAAAAGCCAGCGACGGCACCACCATCAGAAAAATATCGGTCGTCAGGCTGGCCGTTTGGGCCTTGTTGCCGGTTTCGTAATAAAACCACGAAATGGCGAGAATCGAAGTGACCGGTAACGAAGCAAGAATTGCGCCGACAGCCTGATTGCGCTTCGCCGCCTCGCTGATAAAAATAACCAGAAGCGTGGTTACCAGAATTTTGACAAAGTATTGCATAAATGCGATTTTACCATTACCCTGAGCACCCTGACAAATTATAGAAAGCATTCGAATCATGAATATCGCCAGATATGCGCGCATCGAAAACTCGCCAAGACCGCGGGAAATCGTTCTGTTAAAGGCTTTTCCCTGCCGCTGGGGACATTGCACTTTCTGCGATTACATTCATGACAACAGCGAAGACGAAAACTCGATCAACGCAACGAATTCTGAAGTGCTGAAAAAAGTCACCGGCTGCTTCGGCGCCCTGCAGGTAATCAATTCCGGCAGCTGTTTCGAAATTCCGCAGGCTTCTCTTGAACTGATCAGAGAAACGATCGAGCGTCTGAAGATCGGGCAGCTTTATTTCGAGTCACACTGGAGCTACCGCGCCCGCCTGCAGGAAATGCGTGATTTCTTCAAGGTTCCGATTGTTTTTATCACCGGTGTCGAGACTTTTGATGAGTCTTTTCGCAATCGGGTTCTTAAAAAAGGCATGGCGTTCAACGACCCGGCTGAAGTGCGGCAATACTTTCAGTCGGTTTGTCTGATGGTTGGCATGCAGGGCCAGACGCGCGAAATGATCGCGAATGATATCAGAATCGCTCTTGAATACTTCGATTACGTCACCATCAATCTTTTTGTCGATAATACAACCGCTGTTAAAGCCGATCCTGAACTGCAACAATGGTTCAGAAGCGAGTTTTTATGGTTGCAGAAGCATCCGAAGGTTGATATCCTCTTTGAAAATACCGACTTCGGCGTCGGCGGAGAACTGAAACAATGACCAATGACATGATCTGGCTGGTTTTGCTGGCCGTAAACTACCTGCTGCTGGCTCTCTCATTTCGCCTGTTCAGGGCAAATGGCCTGTTTGCCTGGGTTGCCCTCTCTTCTATTCTCGCCAATATTCAGGTCGTTAAAACCATTGAGTTGTTCGGCATGGTGACCACCCTCGGCAACATCATCTACGGCACCTCTTTTCTGGCCACCGACATTCTCAGCGAATGCTATTCAGAAAAAGAGGCGAAAGAAGCTGTAAAAATCGGTATCTTCAGCATGCTCGCAACTACCGTTATCATGCAGATATGTCTGATGTTCGAACCGCATGCTTCAGACACCGCTCAGGGTGCTCTGCACAGTATCTTTTCGGTTATGCCGCGTATCGCCATTGCCAGCATAACCGCCTATTGCGTCAGCCAGAACTTTGACGTCTGGTTTTACAATTATCTTAAAATCAGGTTTCCTGAACATCTCTGGGTGCGCAACAACGGTTCGACAATGGTTAGCCAGTTGATCGACAACGTGATTTTTACGGTTCTGGCTTTCTGGGGCGTTTTTGAACTCGGTGTTCTGCTGCAGATCTTCGCTTCAACTTATCTTCTTAAATGGATAGTTGCTCTCTGCGATACGCCGTTTATTTACTGGGCGAGAGCATTTCATCGCAGTTCGACAAAGACCGATAACCACAAGAACCTTGAAAATACAGATCAGGGCAACTGCATCGCTGCGACCGCCTGCGAAAACTCACTGGCAGACAGCGCCCTCGGGTAATTGAAAAACACCTGACCCGGCCGCTCGTTATAATATGGCCGGTTGCAGTCGCCACAGCCGGATGTACGGAAAGCATCGCCATTGCAGAGTGCCTCCCGCAGCTCTTCGCCGCTTAGACCATAGCTGGTCAGCCGCCCGTCGACGAAAGAACAGTCTGTGAGACAGATTCTGCGGTTTTCGCATAGAAATCTGAACGCCTGCATGCGCCGGTAAGCGTCAAGGTCAGGTGCGGAGCCACCGTTGACCGGTGTCAGGGCAAACAGTGAAACCTTGCCGCCAGCTGCAACAATCTCTTGAATTCGCCCGGCAAAAGTTTCTTCACTGTCTCCAAGCCCAAAAATCAGATGCACTTCGATGCGGGCACCTGCCATTTTCAGCAGTTGCTGCAGAGCTGGCCAGTCATTATGCCAGTCTTTGCGTTTGTGCTCGCGGTAAGTAACCTCGGCTGCAGCATCGAGTCCGATGCCGATATGATCGAGCCCCATTTCAAGCATTTCCTGCGCCAGAGTCGTCTGTGACGGGCTGAGGGTCATACTTGTCGAAATGCCACTGCTGATCAGGCGTTTCGCCAGTTCTTTGATGGTTTCGGTGTTTTCCGGGTTGTAACCGGTCTGCAGGCAGATGCGCCTGAATGGCCTGGGTTCAACAGTAAGACGCTCAAGCACCGTTGCAAAATCATATTCTGGCCAGATGACGCGTGAGAGTTTCTGTGACTTCTGGTTGCCGTTCGCTCGCGAACAAAACGAACAACGGCCAATGCAGCCGTTGTCATATAACAGATAAGCCGTGGTCGGCGCCACATCCTGGCGCGCTTCAAGCAGCCCGAGAACTATGGCTGTGCCATAGGAAACACGTATTTTCATTGCGTCTGCCATTTATTTATGCCTCAAGAGCGCAGCAGTTGCTTCTGCAGATAATGCTGACACCATTTTCTTCAAGAATCTGCAGCAGTTTGTGATCTGGCATGACGAAGCGCCGATAACCGTGCAGCCAGGCAAGAATATCGAAATTGCGGCGGTAAATGCCGGCTGGTCGCATACACCCGATCTGTACCCGGTCAGAGAAAAGCCGCCGTGCTTCTGCCAGCAGCGGTATTACCCGTTCGATTGCCGGCGGTGCGACATTACACATGCGGGTGCCAGGGGTAGGGCGGAAAATCAGGAAAACCACTTCTGAAGCACCGGATTCCGCGAGAAACTTGACGGTTGCCATCTCTTCTGCGGCTTTACCTGATGGTGCCAGCCCGAGAGTGACGTGCGCAACCGTGCGAAAATGCCGCGAATACTCCAGATACAGTCTGCGAAAATCATCGTGACTGTAAGGAAGCCCGTAAACCTCTTTAACCACCTCGTCACAGACCGGAAGATCGAATGACACCACCGGGTTTTTCTGCTTGAGCGGCAGAAGACTCTCTGCCGATTGGTAACCGGTGTGCAGGTTCAGCTTAAGGTGTGGTGGTAGCGAGAGAATCGCGTCAACATGCTGCCTGATAGGAACTTCACCAGCAGATGTGCTGCCGCCGCTTATCAGAACAGCATCATAAGCATTGAGATTAACCCCGTCGAGCTTCGAAAAAGGCTGCATCCCTTTCAGATAATGACCGTTGCAGTGTGCGCATTTTTGCTGGCATTCGTGGTCGGTCAGCGAAATACTTAAAGTTCTGGCAGGTGTAACTTTTTCTATGGACGGAGAAGTCTGCTGAAAAACTGAAATTTCAGGGGCAAGGCAGCGAAACGGCTCCGATACTGCCTTTACAAGGCTATGAAAAAGTTGTGGCATGACTGATCAGATTTCGTCGTCAGCCGAAACCCTTATTACTTCAGAAAGGGTGGTGATGCCGCGCAGAACTTTTGCAAGGCCATCCTGACGCAGGGTGCGCATTCCCTGTTTCATGGCTTCGTTTTTGATGACGCTGGTCGCTGATTTCTCGACAATCAGTTCCTTGATGCGCTCATTGGGAACCAGCAGTTCAGTAATGGTTGTGCGGCCGCGATAGCCTGTCTGGTTACATTTGCCACAGCCCTTGCCCTGGAAAACCTGGGTTTTGCCGGCCTGATAAAGAAGCTTTGAGCGCTTGATGACTGCCGGGGGCGGTTGGTATTCTTCTTTGCATTCATTACATATGGTTCTGACAAGTCGCTGCGCCATAACTCCGATAATCGAGCTGGCAACCAGAAATGGCTCTACGCTCATGTCGATGAGTCTGGTCATCGCTCCGGCAGAGTCATTGGTGTGCAGGGTCGAAAAGACCAGATGCCCGGTAAGGGCCGCTCTGATCGCTATTTCTGCCGTGTCATAGTCGCGTATTTCGCCGACCATGATTACATCAGGGTCCTGGCGCAGAATTGAACGCAGGCCGCCAGCAAAGGTAAAGCCGGCTTTCGGGTTGATCTGGCCCTGATTGATGTTGGCCAGCTGGTATTCAACCGGGTCTTCGATCGTTACGATGTTTATCGACGGATCTTTGATACACTGCAGGGCAGCATAAAGAGTCGAGGTTTTACCACTGCCTGTGGGGCCGGTTACCAGAACGATACCGTTCGGCTTATTGATCAACCCGGTGAAAGCCGCAAGTGTATCATCCGGAAATCCGAGTTCTTCTAGCCCATAGATAACGCTGCTCTTGTCGAGAATACGCATAACCACCTTTTCACCGCGCAGGGTGGGGTAGGTTGAAACGCGCAGGTCGATCTCGCGGTTCTGCAGCTGCAGCTTGATGCGGCCATCCTGGGGAATGCGCTTTTCGGCGATATCGAGTTCAGCCATGACCTTGCAGCGCGAAATGCAGGCTGCTTCAAAGGTCTTTGGCAGTGACATTACTTCCTGAAGCATGCCATCAATTCTGAATCTTGTTCTCAGAGCCGTTTCATCAGGCTCGATATGAATGTCAGAAGCCTTTTCTTTAATAGCACGCAGAATGATAAGGTTAACCAGCTGAATAATGCTCTGTTTATCGGTAACGTTGATGGCAGCCAGGTCGATTACCGTATCACCCATGCGTTTTTCGCTGGCGCCCTGAATCTTTTTGGCGAAATCTTCGATACTGGTGCTGGCTGGGGCCTGAGTCGGCGAAGAGGAAGTATTTGGAGCACCCACGCCTGGAACATGGGTTGTGGCGTTGCTTTTGTAAAATTCCTGCATCGCGGTTTCGATCTCGGTCATTGTCGAAACCAGAGGCTTGATCTTGCATGCAGTCGTGTATTCGAGGTTGTCGAGAACGAAGCTGTCGAGAGGATCAAGCATCGCGACCGTAATGGCGCCTTTTACCCTGAGAATTGCAAAACAATGGTATTTGCGCGCGATGTTCTCAGGAATCGCTTTGACTACAGCAGGATCGATGACGTAATTGCGCAGATTGGCATAGCTGAAACCAAGTTTGGTCACCAGAAAATCCAGCAACTGCTGTTCGTTAAGGTATTTAAGACGAATCAGTGTGTAACCGAGTGTATCGCTGGTTTTTTTCTGTTCCTGCAGGGCATTGTTGAGCTGTTCTTCGGTAACCAGGCCCTCAGAAACAAGCGATTGACCGAGAAGCTTTTTTTCAATGCGTGCCATGTTTGATTATTCCAGAAGTCCAAGATTGATTTCGAACTGACGCTGGGCACTCATTACGAAATCAACGATAATCTTTTCATGCTCGGCTGAGACATTATTGAAGGAAACGATGCACTCTCTGACAACCTTCTTATCAGACAGGAAATCTTCTGAGCTCGAACCGATAGCGGCTTTTAGACGCACCAGACGACCCTGGATGCCCTGAATGAAATTGCTGCCGATCTGAAAGGCCAGAATGATGTATTTGCCCTGTTCGACATCTTCGTTGGTTTCGACGACGCAGCCACCGGCTGAGAGGTTAACGATGACCCCGCGCATTTCAAAATCACTGCCGCTGAGGGTCGAGTCGATAAGCTCGCCAGACAGCAATACTTTGAATTTGCAGGGAACTCTGGTCTCGGTGCGGATTGCCGAACGCTTGTTGGCGCCTTCGACCTGAAAGTCGAATGGCACGAGTGCGTTCTGAAAGACATCTGAAAGAGTGCGCAGTTCACGTGCAGAACTGCTGGTCTGATCGATGATTACCGTTTTGCTGAGAGCAGTTGTGGCAATGTTCTGAATCTGACGTGATATGTCGTCAGTAATCTGAGAAATGGTGTTGACCTTTTGATACATGATGTCAGATGTTTCGCTCTGGCGCTCAGCTGAGGTGCTGATATCCTTGATAATGTCGTTCAGCTGGTTGGTTGTCTGAACCATCGAACCAAGGCTTGTTTCAACAGTGTTAACGACCTGCATGCCCTGATTAACCTGAATGGTGTTGTTCTGCATCATTTCAGCAGCATTTTCAGTTTTCTGCAGAATGTCGTTGATCAGATTGTTGATTTTCTTTGAAGATTCTGCAGAACCGCGTGCCAGTTTGCGAACTTCTTCGGCAACTACGGCAAAACCGCGACCCTGCTCGCCGGCGCGTGCTGCTTCAATAGCAGCGTTTAGAGCAAGAAGGTTTGTTTTTTCGGCGATATTGGCAATTTCGGTAAGAATTGTACCAATCTGTTTACTGCGGTCGTTCAGGTCGTTAACCAGTGAGGCCGAACCGTCGGTGAGTTCTTTAATCTTAAGCATCTTCTGAACGGCTTCTTTTACTGAATTCTGTGTGCTGGCAGCGATTTCTGAGACGCTCTGACTGTCTTCTTTTGCGATTATCAGTTTTGAGCTGATGTCTTTAGAGAGGCTGAAACTGTTTTCAAGAGACGAGATGGTTTCGCGCAGATTGTTGGCGTTGTCGCCGGCTTTCTGGTTAATACTGCCGACACCTTCCACAATTTCTTTGATTACCTGAGAACTTGTCTGGGCAGTCTTGTCTAGATCTGAAGAGGCTACTTCAAGCTTGAAGGAAATCAGCAGCACACGTTTAAGAACCGAAAGCACCAGCCTGAACATCTGGTCAAACAGGTCCAGTTCACGACTGAGGCCGGTTCTTTTCGAAACAAAGGTGTCGGATTTCAGACCAACCTTGGTAGTCAGGTCATTGGAAATGAAAAGAACGATACCGCGCAGGATTTCGCGGCCAAACCAGCCGATAATTGCACCGGCAACAAGGCCTAACGCAATCGAGGCGGCGATATAAGTGATCTTAGCGGCCTGTGGTACCTTGATCATAAGCAGGCCGATACCAGCCGAAGCACAACCTATTGCCAGGCCGATCAGTATGGCAAAAATCCACAGATTGCGCTGTGAGCTGGCGTTCTTGTTAATGATCAGTGAGTGAAGAGCCATATTTTAAAAACCTGATCAGGAAACTTCAGATTCCTGGGTCACGATTTTTGCATTCTTTCTTGAGTTCTGGTCAGATGACCCGCCGCCAGTCTTATTTAATTTATTCTCTTTACATATTCTGTCAAGGATTCCGTTGACAAATTCATAACTGCGGTCGGCAGAATACTTTTTGGCCAGCTCGATAGCCTCATTGATAGTGGCATTTGCTGGTATTTCGGGAAAATGAAAAAGCTCGCAGGCCGCGATGCGCAAAATGCAGCGGTCAATATTGGCCATGCGGTCAAGAGACCAGTTTTCGGCGGTTTTTTCGAGAAGACGGTCGATGGTGCTCTTGTTTTCACTGGCACAGTCACTCAGTTGTCTGGCAAATTCTTCAATCTGAGCGAGTTTGGCAGTTTTATCGACAATTTTTTTACAAAAACTGCTGACTTCTTTTTCACTGTCAGCGTTATAGGTTACCCCGGGAAAATGTTTTTCAAGCAACGCCTTGATCTGCAACGGCAGATTCTCTGGCGTTTCGTGCGGGTAAGCAGAAAGGCTGTCAGAGAAGTCGGGGACAAAAGCCTCGACTTCTCCTGACAGTATTTCTTTGGCTTTGGTAGACTTGAGAAAGTCCCTGGCGACGGCTTCGATTACGGGGTAGAACACAGACTCGCTGAGAACCTGATTCAGAGCCTCGTTATTATCAGATTTGACCATGTCAGCCTGATAAAGTGCCTTTAATGCTACTTCGCGCGCGCGTCGCCGGGGAGAATTCATCGTCTTGTTTCCTTATGCTTCAGATGCTTTGGCTTTTACGGGTTTGTGATTCTGACTTTTAAGGCTCTTGTCGCGGTCTTCAGCATATTTGAGTGCGCCGTGAGCGGCAGCCAGTCTGGCTATCGGCACGCGGAACGGTGAGCAGCTCACATAGTCGAAACCGAGTTTGTGGCAGAACATTACTGATTCAGGTTCGCCGCCGTGTTCGCCGCAAATGCCGATCTTGAGATCGGGTCTGGTGGTGCGGCCACGTTCAACACCCCATTTCATCAGTGAGCCAACGCCTTCCTGATCGATGCTCTGGAACGGATCGTGTTTCAGAATCTTCTTGTCGTAGTAGTCCTGCAGGAATTTGCCGGCGTCGTCGCGGCTGTAACCGAAGGTCATCTGGGTCAGGTCGTTGGTGCCAAAGCTGAAGAATTCGGCTTCGGTGGCGATCTGGTCAGCGACGATGGCAGCGCGCGGAATTTCGATCATGGTGCCAATGAGATATTTGAGTTTGCCAGCAACGCCATACTTTTTGGTAGTGGCTTCTGCAACCTGTTTAACGATTGCTTTCTGGTTTTTCAGTTCTTCAATGGTGCCGATGAGCGGAATCATGACTTCAGGATATACAGTTAGGCCTTCTTTGGTCAGCTTGCATGCTGCTTCAAAGATTGCTTCTGCCTGCATTTCTGTGATTTCCGGGTAGGTGATGCCGAGGCGGCAGCCGCGATGGCCAAGCATCGGGTTGAATTCATGCAGAGAATCAACTTTGTTTTTAACCTGCTCAGCAGAAATACCAAGCTTCTTGGCCATTTCCTTCTGGGCTTTTTCTTCGTGCGGTACGAATTCGTGAAGCG
>DAOQWI010000117.1:0-10471 GCA_035342015.1 Candidatus Ozemibacteraceae bacterium
TTTTTGCCCTCTTTCTGCTTTTCGAGCAGCTTGCGTTTGCGGGTGATGTCGCCACCGTAACACTTGGCGGTAACGTCTTTGCGCAGGGCGGCAATATTTTCTCGGGCAATGATTTTGGCGCCGATCGCTGCCTGGAGCGGAATCTGGAACTGATGCCGCGGAATCAGACCGCGCAGCTTGGTGATGACATTACGGCCGCGGTATTCAGCGCGTTCACGATGGCACAGAAACGACAGGGCATCGACTTTGTCGCCGTTTACAAGAATATCGACGCGCGAAATGTCGGCGGCACGGTTGCCGATGTGCTCGTAATCGAGCGAAGCATAGCCGCGGGTGCGGCTCTTCAGCTTGTCATAGAAGTCTACGATGATCTCTGAAAGCGGCAGGTCGAAAGAAATTGAAACGCGGTTTTCAGAGATGAACTCCATGTTTTTCATGACGCCGCGGCGATCCTGGGCAAGTTCCATGATCGTGCCGATGTATTCCTTCGGCATGAAGATGGTCGCATGCACGAATGGCTCACGGATTTCTTCAAGTTCGTTGTAGTCAGGAAGTTTCGATGGTGAATCGATTTCGTAAGCGGTACCGTCTTTCAGGACGACTTCGTAAATAACGTTTGGCGCTGTGGTGACCAGGTCGAGGTCATATTCTCGCTCGAGTCGTTCCTGAATGATTTCCATGTGTAATAGACCAAGGAAACCACATCTGAAGCCAAAACCGAGTGCCAGAGAGTTTTCTGGAAAATACGACAGGCTCGAATCATTGAGCGTGAGTTTGTCGAGGGCGTTACGCAGGTCGTTGAAGGCATTGGTTTCGACCGGGTAAAGACCGCAGAAAACCATCTGTTTCGCCTTCTGAAAGCCTGGTATTGGTGTAACTTCCGGCGCTTTTTCAAGTACAACAGTGTCACCGATGTTTACATAGCCCATTTCCTTGATCGTTGCATGAAAAAAGCCAACCTGGCCGGTGGCAAGTTCGTTGGTGATTACCGGTTTAGGCGTGAAAACTCCGGCTTCGATAATTTCAAAAGAGGCATCGGTCGCCTTGAATTTGATGCGGTCTCGTGTTTTGAGCATACCGTCAACAACGCGACAGTAGACAATAACGCCCTTGTATGAGTCGTAATTCGCATCGAAAACCAGTGCTCTGAGCGTTTTATTCTGTTCACCCTTCGGCGCCGGAATGCGGTGAATTATGGCTTCGAGCAGTTCAGGCACGCCGCGACCCTCTTTGGCAGATACAAGAATGGCCTCTGAACAGTCTATGCCGATGAGATTCTCGATTTCTTCTTTGACTTTTTCCGGGTCAGCTGCCGGCAGGTCTATTTTGTTGATGACCGGTATGATTTCGAGGTTTTGATTGATCGCCAGAGTGGCGTTGGCCATGGTCTGGGCTTCGACGCCCTGGCTGGCGTCGACGACCAGCAGTGCTCCTTCGCAGGCTGCGATCGAGCGTGAAACTTCGTAAGAAAAATCGACGTGGCCTGGGGTGTCGATCAGATTGAAACAGTATTCTTCACCGCTTTTGCTGGTGTAGATCATACGCACAGCCTGGGCTTTGATGGTGATGCCGCGTTCTCTTTCGAGGTCCATTGAATCGAGAAGCTGATCTTTCATTTCCCGTTTGCTGACGGTGGAAGTAAACTCGATCAGGCGGTCGGCCAGGGTCGACTTGCCGTGGTCGATGTGAGCGATGATACAGAAATTGCGAATTTTGTTCAGTGACAAGAGCTTACTCCTGGGATTGTGTAAAGATGAATCTGGTAAGCATAACCTTGATTATCCAGACAATAATCAGACCAGCTATGACTGCTATAATGCCAAAAACTATCGAAGCAATCAAGCCCTGATTTGCAGCCCAGAAAATTGCGTCGAGCTTTTGCGGGATATTGGCGTCGTCGGGCCGGTATCTGAGCACCCGGCGGTAGAATTCTTCAGCTTTGTAATAGTCACGTTCATTGAAAGCGCGATTCCCGAAGAAATAGAGGGCGTTAACCATCAGGTCGCGGGCCTGTTCATTGTTTGGCTGCAGATAGAGAACTTTTTCGATGCGGGTCAGGGCGGCATCCCAGTCGTCTTTGAGTGCCAGTTGCTTGGCTTCGCGCAAAGTTATCGTAGCTTGTCCGGGCTGGAAAAAATGCACGCGGTTGTTGCCCTGGTCTGCGATAATGAGGGTCTCATCGCGGTTGAGTGCCATGCCGCGCGGCATCAGAAGACGGCCGGGGGCAGAGCCGCGGCGGCCGTGATGTTCAAAAAACTTACCATCGCGGGTGATTTCAACAATTCGGTGATTGAGAGTGTCGCTGATCAGCAGGTTCTGGTCGAGGCTGGCAGTTATATAAGACGGGCTGTTGAGCATGCCCTTTTCGCTGCCTTTGCCACTGCCATAACGCCAGATGATTTTACCTTCTTTCGGCTCCCAGCAGACGACCTGGTTGAAGGTCGGGTAGGTGACCACCAGATTACCGTCGTTCATCCAGTAAACACCACGGGGAGGCACGGCGTTGAAGGCACCCTTTTTGGTTTCTTCCTGGTAGACAAGTTCTTTAAGGCACTTGCCGGCATCGTTGAGAATCTGAACCCTTTTGTTTCGGCCCTCGGCTACGGCGATGCGCCCGTCGGGGCTGATGTCGATGTCCATCGGCCCGAAAAGTTCACCCTGACCTCTGCCTGAGCGACCGAACGTGCTGGTTACCTTACCGCTGTCAAAGTCGAGAACTGCAATGATGTCGCTTTCGCTCAGCGAAACATAAAGCCGCCCCTTGTTGTCGAAAGCCATGCCGGTGGGTCTCGGGAAATAACGCTGTACTTCAGCGAGAAACGCAGGATCAGTGCAGATATTGCCTGAATCAGAAGCGTTGCGCGGTGGTATCAGCGCTTTGGCTGATGTCTGCTTTTTGCCGTCGGCTCGAATCGGGTCTGAGGCTACCAGCTGCGGAATCGCCCTGGCAAAATCGCCGTCGGGTGTAAGAACCTGCAGGCGGTTGTTACGCTGGTCGGCAACGATTATTCGACCGTCCTGAAGCAGCAGCAGTTCTTCCGGGGCGTTGAATTCAAGAGGTCCCTTGCCCTCAAAACCTCTGATGGTGAAAACTGAGAGGTCGAGCGCTGCATTGGCCTGCGAAAGAGTTACTGCAACAAACAGCAGAACGGCAAACAGCTTTTTCAATTATTAATCTCCTCGATCCGGTTGAAGGTCAGATATCGGTCTTTACTCAAACGTTCTTCTTTGCTGGGCTTGCCATCTTTGATAATGGTGCGATAGGCTTCGACACTGTAGCCATGCACACCGGGATGAACAATTTTGACTTCACCTTTTTTCAGAGAAGAATTGCTTTTCTTCTGAACTTCGTAAGGGTGTTTTACTTCGTTTCTGGTCTCGAGTACGACGGTGTCGAAGGGCTTTTTCTCGGCATAAATTTCGACTTCGACTCTGCCTTTACCGGCACGGCTGACAATCAGAACCGGTATGTCGAGAGTGTTGGTGAATCTGAAATCCTTGAAGCCCCAGGCAACCGCTGCATCGAGGCCGCGGTCGGCATATTCGATGCCGTCATAGATAGAGTGATTATGGCGCTCATCGATTTTCATGCCGCTGAGAAGAGCAGCACGGTAGAGAGTGGTGCTGACCTGGCAGATCCCACCGCCCAGACCAGGGATGACTCTTCCCTGTGAGATGACTCCGGCCTTTTTGAAACCGTATTTTTCGGTGCGGGGGCCGACAACTTTATTGAAGCTGAATTTGCCGCCTGGCGGAACGATGAGGCCATCGATTTTGTGACTGGCGATTTCAAGATTCACGTTGCGTTCAGGGTCATCGATATGACCGGCATGCAGGGTCGAAAAAGTTGCGACGAGTGTGTTGAAACCCATTTCACGCATTTTGCTTGAGAAGCCATCCTTTCCTTCGATCGGTGCGATTGCGAGATCCACCGCAAAACTGGTGGCGTTGTAGTTTTCAACCAGACTTTTTTCAAGGGCGGCGAGGGTTTTTTCCTTGTCGATGCCAAAGCCGGGCTCACCCCTGACAATTCTCTGAAAACTGTTTTTACCGCCTTCAATTCTTGCCGGTGCTGCCTGTTTTACGTTTGACAGAGTCAGGCTGGCGATGACCTGTTTTGCCAGTTCGCCGTCTGCTTCGATTTTAACAATCTGGTCATTTTTTTTAGTGACCGACAGAAGCGGCAGTTCATTTACCGGAATCTGCTGCAGGCCATCGGTAAAGACTATCTGAACCGGTTTGATTTCGGTTTTCAGATCTGTTTCAGGAGTTTTCTCGACAGCAGCTGTCGGGGTGTCTGGTGAAACCGGCGTCGGTTTCTCCGGCACCGATTTTTGAAAGTAGACGATCGTGAAAAAAATCGATGCAAGAAACACCAGAATCATCGCAATGAACAGACCTGAACGGAAAAACTTCATTATCTGCAACTCCTGAAATTATCAGTCGGTTTCGGCCTTTAATGAACGCCCCATCAAATTTGCGGCAGCAATATCCGGGGGGCGACCGTCAAAAAGTACCCTGCATAATTCTTCGGTAATTGGCAGCTGAAGAGTTAGTTTTCTGCCCCACTCACTTGCAATTTTTGCAGCCTCGACTCCTTCGACCACCATTTTAGTCGATTCGGTAAAGTCTTTAAGGCTGGTGCCGCGGGCAATGGCCTGGCCGAGACGATGATTGCGCGAAAGCGGCGAAGAAGCCGTCGCAATAAGATCGCCAAGCCCGGTCAGACCGTAAAAAGTTTGAGCTTCGCCGCCAAGTGCGGTGCCAATCCGCACCAGTTCATGCAGGCTGCGGGTCAGATACCCGGCTTTGGCATTGTCACCAAGTTCAAGACCATCAACGATGCCGGCGCCAATGGCGAAAATGTTTTTCAGAGTGCCGCCCAGCTCAACCCCGGTGCGGTCGCCATGCCGATAGACCCTGAAATATGGTGTGGAAAAACATTGTTGCAGGATTTCTGACAGCTCCTCATCAGGGGAAGCGATTACCGAAGCTCCCAGTTTCCTCTGAGCAACCTCATCGGCCAGATTCGGCCCGGACAGACACGCAACGTGATCGGCCTGAGAATCAGGTGATACCCCGAGAATCTCACAGATGACCTGCGAAATGCGCCGGCCGGTACCGCGCTCAAAGCCTTTGGCAACGTTTGCAACACCACGCAGACGCCTCAATTCATCTCTGCAGGGCTCGATAACGGATCTGATGAAGCTTGAAGGAATTGACAACAGTGCTATCTCTGAGCCAGCGAGAACCTCGGTGAGGCTGTTCGAGCAGGTCAGGGAATTGTGTAATTCAAGGTGGGTGACGAAATAAGGGTTATGGCGTGATTCAGTAATACCCGCAACGACTTCGGGTTCTCTGGCCCACAGTTTAACACGATGGCCATTGCGACACAGAAGATCGGCCAGGGTCGTGCCCCATGACCCGGCTCCGATGACGGCAAAGTTCATTGGGCTTTTGCCTCCTCATTGTTTTCTGATACAGTTTCTGCCGATTTAGCGGTTACCCGCCATGGCAATCTTGACTCTTCGCCCTTGAGAATTCTCTGCACATTGGTTTTGTGCTTGATAATGACAAACAGGGCGATAAAAGCCGCAAAACCTGTCAGGTATGGGTTGTAAACCGGCCCGAGTTCCTGAAAGCGATAAATAAAAACCGGCAACAGAGCGGCTGCCAGAATTGAACTCAACGAAACCATTCTGCTGATCAGCAACGTAGCCATGAATACCCCGAGACTTGCCAGAGCAGCATGGCCCGCCAGAGCCATGAAGACCCCGAGACCGGTCGCTACACCCTTTCCACCCTTAAACTTGACCCAGAATGACAGAGTGTGACCGGCCATGGCTGCCGCGGCCGCGGTAAAGTATAGTGCCGGAGCTCCGGGCCAGAAGTGAGCACTGGCAAGCACCGCCACCATGCCTTTGAGAACATCTGTCGCGAGTGTGACAGCAAAGGGCCAGGTGCCGAGTACGCGGTAAACGTTAGTTGCACCCATGTTTTTACTGCCGTGTTCGAAGATGTTGATGCCATAAAACAGCCGGGCGACCACATAAGCGGTCGGAAGCGAGCCGCAGAAATACCCGAACAGGGCGGCATAAAGAAAATTCATCGATCAGTGTCCTGTGACCATTTTTACCGGCCAGCCTTCGAAGGTTTCTTCCTGGCGGATATGGTTGAGCAGATAGCGTTGATACGAAAAGTGCACACCCTTAGGCTCGTTGCATTTGAGCTTGAAGACAATCGGCGGCCCCTCGAGCTGCACCAGTGATTTAAGTTTCAGCTCGCGGGCTTTGAAAGTCGGTGGTGGCTGAATGGTAACCGCATCGTAGAGAATGGTTTTGAGAACTTCGGGGGCAATGCGACGCCTGCCGGTTTCCTGCACGTGGTCAATCATTTCAAAAAGTTTGTTGACGCGCAGCCCGGTTTTGGCAGAAGTTGCAATCATCGGAGCAAAAGCCAGCAGCGGAAACTCCTCGCGGGTTTCCTTGATCAGCTGGGTCCAGAAGTGTTCGTCGTGTTTTGCGATATCCCATTTGTTCCAGACGATGATGCACCCGGCACCGCTGTCGATTATTCTGCCGGCGATGCGTTTATCCTGATAGGTGATGCCACCTTTCGACGCATCCATGACCAGAATGGCCAGATCGGTATTCTTGATGGCGCCCAGAGTCCGGTAGACCGAATACTGTTCGACATCGTCTTTTTCGCGGTCAGGGCGCCGCAGCCCGGCGGTATCGATAAAGTTGTAGGTTTTGCCGCCGCGCACGTGCTTATAAAGAATTGTGTCGCGGGTCGTGCCTGCTGCGTTGTCAACGATCGAGCGGTTTTCGCCGATCAGTTTGTTGAACAGCATCGACTTGCCGACGTTCGGTTTGCCGACGATGGCAATGCGCTCAAGAGCCCTTTCCTGGCGTTCCAGTTCCTCTTCGTCGAGGTGGTTGACGTGCATCTTTTCAACCACAACGTCGAGAAGGTCGGCAACTCCGTGCCCGTGCACGGCCGAAATCGGGTAGAGCGGGTCGATGCCGAGTTCGTAAAATTCTGCCAGCTGCGACTCATCGTTCGGGTTGTCGAGTTTGTTGATGGCAACATACATCGGGTGCCCAGACCAGTGTTTGCGCAAAAAGTTCAGTATCTGCTTATCGTCTGGAACCAGGCCGGCCCTGCCGTCGCAGACGAAGATGATCGCTTCTGCTTCCTGCAGAGCATAATCGACCTGCTGCTTGATCGAGGTCATAAGTGGCTGTGAATCATCGGGGTCGAGACCGCCGGTATCGACAAGGTTGAAACGCCTGCCGTTCCAGGTTGCTTCGGCGTAATTGCGGTCGCGGGTTACACCCGGGGTCGGGTCAACGATTGCGTGCCGGTAGCCGACGATTCTGTTCATGAGTGATGACTTGCCAACGTTTGGCCGTCCTACGATTGCGATTGTGGGGATTGACTCCATGGCTACCTCCAGTTAAATGAGAAAATCCAGTCTAGCATTTTTATTGCCCAAGGTCAATGCCATTCACGGTAAAAGCCTCATCAAATGCCATATCTGCCATGTGTGCCGGGTTGAATTGATTGACACCTGACCCGGCTTCTGATAATGTACAGCCTGTTAATTCAACCCCGAATCATTGAGGTAGCAAGTGATAGAATGTAAGCCGCTGATTCCGCTTCAGGAGCTGGATCTGAAAATTGATGCAGCCAGAGACCAGATTGAAGAAAAGAAACAGAAGGTTGTCCGGATGCAGAACGAAATCGAGGCAGATGCGCAGCTGATCGAAAAAAAACTGGCTCTGCTGAAAAAGATTCAGTTGCGTCGGCGCAAAGCTGAAACAGAGCTTAACGATCTGAACCAGCAGGTCAAGCTTGCCGAAATCAAGATGCAGAGCGCCGGGCTTTCGCCGGCCAGTTACAAGGCAATCGAAAAAGAGCTTGCCGCAATGCGCGAAAAGGCTTCAACTGAAGAAGGCAAGATTCTCGAAGACATGGAAAAAATCGAAACCCTCGAAAAAGACACTGTCAAGGGGCAGAAAATCGTTGCCGGTCGCCGTGACCACCTTGAACAGGTTAAAACCAGGGTTGCCGAAGAAATAACCGGAGTTCGTAAAGAACTTGATCTGCTGCAGACGCAGCGCTCTCAGGCAAGTCTTAAAATTGCCGCCGACCTTCTTGAAAAATACGAAGAACTCCGGCAAAAAAGGCGCGGGCAGGTGCTTTTTCCAACAGAAAACCCATCATGCCCGGCCTGCGGCATGGGTATGCCTGCCGGTCTGTTGAGCGCGGTAACCTCGCATGAGGGCGCCGAAACCTGCTCCAACTGCAGCATGTTAATCTACTGGACAGGCCAGCGGGTTTGATTATGAAATCTTTCAGGTTAGTTCTGTTTCTCGTCATTGTCCTCTGCTTGTGCTGTTATCAGACTTTGCAGGCTCAGAGCGCCTCTGAGGCTGTATCTGCTCCAGGCAGCAGTTCTGCCGTGGTTAAGGCGCAGGTGCCAGACGCAGCCAAATATGTTGACGACAAGGCAGAGCTTATCAAACCTGAACTTCGCCGGCAGATTGTTACCGACTGCGCTGAAATCGAAGAAAAGATGCGCATCAGAGTCATGATCAAGACTCTGCGGGTTGATAATCTCGCGGAAGCTCAGAGTCAGGTTGAAGCCTTTTTTTCAGAATGGATACGTTCGATAAGCCTCGACAAAAGAGGCATTCTGATCTACGCGCTGCTTCCAGAGGGTGCCGCCCACGGCAAAGTTCACCTGCGCGTCGGTATTGGTCTCAAATACCTCATCACCAGAGAAATGGGCGAAAAGATTCTCAATCAGGTGATTCTGCCTAACAATGCTGCCAATAACGACGGTGTTGGTTTTCTTGAAGGTGTAAAAGCCATCAGAAGAATGCTGCTCGATGAATTGAAACGTGATGAGCAGAGAACTACCGGGGCTTCGCAGGTGTTTGATCTGCAGTATTTCCTCTGGACCTCAAAAGAAATTTTGCTCGCTCTTCTGATCGGTCTGTTTCTGTTTTACATCATTTTCTTTGTCGAACGCTGCCCCCGTTGCAACGGCGCATTGAAAGTCAGCAGCGAAACCCTCAAAGAACCCGGCAAAAATACGCTCGGTCTGCAGCGGCGCATTTATGCCTGTGAACGTTGTGGTTTTTCGCGACGAAAAAAAGAACCGCTTTATCCGTCAGGCAAGGCTGGCCTGATTATGCGTCTGACCGGCGCCAGACGGAATGTTAAGGTTGAATAGTTTTTGAAAAGGTAGATTTGCAGGGTAACCGGTCGGTCGCGTCCGCAAGGATGAGGAAAGTCCGGGCTCCACAGGGCATGGCGCTGGGTAACACCCAGGCTTCGGAAAAGGAATTTTCCGGGGACGGAAAGTGCAGCAGAAAATACACCGCCGATGGTCGCAAGACACAGGTAAGGGTGAAAAGGTGCGGTAAGAGCGCACCGGAGCGCTGGCGACAGCGTCTCCTGGTAAACCCCGCCGGAGCAAGACTAAACAGGGGGATGAAACGGCCCGTTTCGCTACTACTCCGGGTAAGTCGCTTGAGGTCAGGGGTAACTCTGATCCCAGATAGATGACCGACGCCTCGAATGAGGTACAGAACCCGGCTTACAGGTTACCCTGCTTCTCTACTTTTTCACTGTTCTTTCGCAGTTGCCACGCGGGCAGCTTTGCGGGCGCGGTTGAACTGCAGAAACTTTGCCACCCAGCTCAGCCCGATAAAAGCGACAAGTAAAGATAGAGTTATTGTCAACGACCCGGTGCTCGCCGATTTTGGTGGCAGCCAGTCAGACGGGTCAGGCTCGCCAGCTTCTTTGGCTCCTTTGAGATACATAACTCTCGGCAGCAGCATGCGGTTCTGAGCAGCCGCAATTTCTTCGCCCTCGATGGTAAAGGCAAGTTTTATGCCGGTTGAGGCAATCGCGGCGGCGGCAGAGGCGTTGAACTCGCCATAGGGGTAGGCATACCAGTCGACGACGCTGTGCATCCAGGCCGACAGCTCGACACGAGCCTTTTCAATTTCGCTGGTCAGATCGCCGCCTTCCTGCAGAATTTTCGTTACTTCATAGTGGCGTTTGCCGTGCAGAGCGATGTGACAGCCGAAATTGTTCTGCAGATCGAGAAGTGTCGGTCGGTCAACATAGCCCGGGCTGCCAACGAGGTCTGTGATGATGAAAAATACCGATCTGATGTCGTAATCGCGATAAAGCTTTCTGATTGCTTCTGCTGAAGTCAGCAGGCCATCATCGAAACTGACGAGAAAGTGGCGCCCGGAAAAACCCTGATCGAGCATTGCGGGCAGGCTGGCCGGGTTAACCGGCGTGAATTCGTGTCGTCTGAACTGTCTGATAAAACTGTCAAAAGGTTCGGGGTGGATTTCCCATGGATATGAAGGTTTTTCGGTCACCCCATGAAAAGTCAGGGCGACCAGCATCGGTCTTTTAATCTGGCTCCAGCCAAAGTAAAAAC
>DAOQWI010000118.1:0-10455 GCA_035342015.1 Candidatus Ozemibacteraceae bacterium
TGTAAAAAGGTTAAACTCGTCATGGATCGAGGCTTTTTCAGCAACAAGAATCTTAACAGCCTGTTTCAGAACCATCACAAGTTTCTGATCGCAGGAAAGCGCAACTCAAAATTCGTTGGAACGCTGATTGAGAAGGTTCGGGAGAGCATCAAGGATTTCTCCAACTATGATGTAGAGCAGGATGTATACAGAATTTCAACTATGGAGAAGTGGCCATACGAAGAGTACGATCGTGATGGAAATGTAATTCTTGAAGCCGAGCGACGGATCTATGTCCATGTCTATTACAATGGCCAGCGAGCCGAAGAAGAAAAGACGAGCTTTATCAAATCTCTGGCTGATTGCCAGTCTGCTATTCTGGAAGGATCCTGCTCAGATGCCCAGCAGACAGTCTGCGACAAGTATTTTCAAGTTAAGACAACACCGGCAAGAGGCGCCAAACTTCAATACAATGACCAGGCAATACAGGACCACATTAAGCACTTCGGCTATTTTGCCCTGTTGTCCAATGAAATCAAGGATCCATCTGAGGCGCTATATGTTTACCGAAACAAAGATCTGATCGAGAAGTCCTTCGGCAATCTCAAGAACCGACTTAACATGAGGCGACAGCTGGTGAGCTCCAGCGAGAATCTGGAAGGCAAACTCTTTGTTCAATTCATTGCCCTGATGCTTGTTTCAGGAATACATAAAAGCATGAAGGACGAAGGCCTTTATAAAAATTACTCTATGCAGAAGCTGCTGGATGATCTGGATGTGATTGAAAGATACGATTTCCCCGGCAAAAAAGCTCATTTCAGCGAAATCACAAAGAAACAAGACGCACTATATAAGTCTTTAGGGGTTAACCCGCCGGGCATGTTATAATTTCCGGGAATGCAGGTTCCAGAAATTATTACGGGATATCAGGAATAAGCCGTACAAAACCAGAAAACTCGCCCGCTTTTTTCAAAGCGGACGAGTTTTCAAACTGTGGAGGCGGTTCACCACGGAATATATCTACGTCCACTTTTTTCTATTTGCAAAGGCAACAATCTGATATATACTTATAGTAGCTCATCTGCCACGTGTAGAAGGAGTAACGGCACCGTCATCCAATGGATGGCGGTGCCTGCTTTTAGGTGAAGTTCCGCCATTCTCTTTCCAGCTTTCTTCGCTGATGTTCTCGCTCCACTGGATATGCTGTCCACAAAAGATAGTATTCAAGACGTTCATCCAGAACCACAACATAGCTGAAGTCTTCAAGCGCAAGCAGAACTCTGGTTTTTCCTTGTCTATGGTTTTTCCAGGTTTTGATACCATGCAGATGCCCGGTATCAATAATTGATCGTGGCCAACAGATCCTTTCACATCGACGCAAATCAGGAATTCTTTCATCTTCTATTTCGCCTTCTGAAATCAAATGCCAGAAAGTAGCTTCCTTACCCTTAAATATTGGAATTTTTTTCAATCTGAATGGTCGACTGTTAAATTCCGGCATATCATCTACGAAATCTTGCCTGAAAATAGAATATATGCGTTCGATGTACTCAGACCAGTTCCCGCTGAATAAAATCAACTCCGGCAGCCAATCATTCGTTGTCATAAAGATTACGTGGATACCAGTGAAACAGATTAAATTTCTTTTCGGTAGGCAAGGTTGATGACTTTAAGGTGTAACCGGCTCTTTCCTTGATGCGCTGAACGATTTCGATCTTTGCCGGACTTTGGCTAAGCCCTCTACGGTCATAGCCAACCGCCCCCATTAACAAATCTGTGAGCTGAAGAAGCTCTGTTTCGTGCGAACGAACCTGCTGTATTTTTTGAATCATTCGTCGATTGAAATCAAATTTACTGTTTTCGAGCACTTCTTTGAGCTTCTTGACCTTGTTATTGCTACAGGTATCTTTTATGTCGAGATAAATATTGTAGCGTCTGTCAGGTTCCAAAATGGTATTCAGCAACAAAAAATACATTTTATAATACCAGGTGTTGTGATCCTGCAAAAAGCGATCATGCTTGAGGTTTTGTTTCTCATTGATCGTTACGCAACGAAAATGAAGTTCCCTGCTGTCGAAGAAAAAATCGACTACGGCTTTGTAGAAAGCTTTCTGACCAGGTGACACTTTTGTCCACTTAACTTCAAACAGCGGACCCAGGTTATGTTCCCGCTTGATTTCTCTTATACGCTCAGAAACTGATCTTGCCTTATCTTTTTTGCACCAGACAGAACCCAGAAGCATAACCGGGCTGTTGTCATTTTCAAGATGGCAGCTTTCATCGCAGTAAATATTATATTCTTCCATTTTATTTACCCTTAAATGTTACTGAATCTAGTTTCTCATAATTCAGCGCCATGGCCGCCTTCTCTTTCTGCCGCTTTTTTTTCATCAAATGATTACAGCTAACATTTATTTCTGACACTTCGATTTAATGAATTCAAACATTGGGCGAAAGACATTAAAGCACTCTACTGGCAGAGTTGACACTACTTCTCTTGCGAAAGTTGTTTTACAGCTATCGGATTTAAAAGTAATCTTATTCCCGCCAGGACAAGGCTCGCTTTGAAAGAAATCAGCAGTCGCGCTATGACCATAAAAAAGGTGTTCGATCTCACAACAGGAGTCGCCGCCGAAGGTTTCGCCTGTCACAGAGTTTCGAATAACCTGTTTTTGAATATCAGCATGAGCTGGAACAGGTATCATCAAAGCGTAAGACTCTCCCTCTTGCCATTTTTTGATTTTTCCTTTAAAAGGATCACTTTCAGTTACTGTACCATTCAAACCGTTCCATTGGTCATAAGCCTTATCAAAATCGAAAAGAGCAAAAACAGGCAGGCCGCCCATTTCTCTATGAATACGATTGTCAGTCAGCAATTGCTTGATATAAGTGCAACTGAAGGCATAGAAAGGAATGAATGGCATTTCGTCATCATTCAGTTTATACCAGGCTTCTTTTATGATAATCGGGTCGGTGCTGCCCTCGGTGAACAGAACAGGTTTGTTCTCAATCTGAATCGCGTTAATTATGCTTAGCAGCTGCTCCTGCTCGGAATATTTTATCAAATCAGAACTTAACTTTTTTATTGCAATGACTTTTGGCAAATCGTAACAATTGACATAATTGTTCTTGATATCGAAAAACTTGATCTTTCTTCTATCATGAGGAATCAGTGTCACCGCACTATGGCTGCTCATCAGCACATGATTATTCTTTGAAGCCGCATCGGTAATATCAAAAACCTGCTTGAGAAAATCATACTGCCACTCGGGATGCAGAAACGAGTCTGGTTCATCGAGTAAAGTGATACAATTTCGATCCTTGAATAGTTCAACAATGGCGTAGATATAGACTGTCTGGAATTGCCCATCGCTGAAATGACTTGTAAAAGCATTCATTCCGGTGGCAAGTTGGAGAGGTAGAGAAATCCCAGCCAACATTCCCAAAGTTTTTAGATTGTCGAATTGCCGAAAAACATATCCAGAATCTTTTCCATTGAATCTTACACGGAATAGCTCAACATTTACGGGAATAGTATAAACATCTTTTTTCTCGTCATATAGGCTGTTTAGATTGAATTCGCCCTTAATACAAAGAATCAAAAGATCTAGAAATTCCCGAGCAATGCCAGTTATACCCCAGAATCTTGTTGCAGAATCCAAATGGTCAAAATGTTGCTTCTTGTTTACTAATAGATGACGCTTTAGAGTAAATGTAACAGTGTCGCCAACCTTGGTAATTCCAAGTTTGTTGCAGATATAGCTGCGAGCTTTGTTCTGGTCTGGCTGTATTAAAAGCGTAGCCAGAAGCAGCTCTTTGTAGTCAGGCCCAATCCCTAAAAAATAACGCGATTCGTTCGGATCAATTTGCTTTATTCGCCTGCGAAAGGCTGTTTCATAGCTTTTAACCAATTTGGTAACAGCCGTGTTATGCCCGGAATAGTAAGCCAAGACATTGTCTGGCAAAGAGACATTGCTAGTTGTTGTTCTCTTTTTTCCTTCAATAAAGAATTCGTTTGTATCCCATTTCAGCTCAAAATTATTCCCATTGATTTCATAACCTAAGCTGTAGGCAAATTGAAGTCTGGCTTTACGCCGCCTTGAATTGTAAATGTGATTAAAAATTTCAATCAGCGCTTCAAATAAGTTCGATTTCCCTGTTCCATTTTTACCGACGAAAACATCAATAAAGCTATTGCCGTCAAAAGAGAGTTCGAAATTTTTCAGATTTTTGTATTCACTGATTAAGATATGTTTTAAGCGCATGGCTTACACCTCAAATCTTTGCCATCATGGCATTGAGTAGATTTGTGCGGCTGTTGGCAGCAGCGTTGATGTTTTGTTCGAGTTCATCGCACAGTGCCATCAACTGATCGACTCTTGTTACAATCTGTTTTTGTTCATTTAAAGGAGGAATAAGAATTGGAATTAAGTATGCTTCATTACGGTTTAGCCCAGGTTTAATGCCTTTGCCTAGATTCTCCAGACCCAATGTATGAAACAGCTTAAATGAAAATTCCAGATCCAGAGCATCAGGCGGTATACAAAAATATGCTACGTCAGTAACCCAGCAGCCATCCGTTTTTGATAAGTTGAGAGCGCCTGCGGAACCTTTTCGACCAACAACAATACACTGACTTGTTACAGATGGAACACTATGACTCCCGACAACGCCGTTAGAACCATAAACAGGATACTCACCTGAGTTTGATCTCTTTTCAGAAGGTAAATTATCTCCATATTCCAGACTAAAAATATCGCCAAACCGGCAAACCACCCAGCCAAAAGGTATATTAAGATTAAATTCAATTTCAGTGATTGGGGGGAGAGGTTTTTGGGGTTTGAGTTTGCCGGCTTTGATCAGGCGGGCTTTTTCGGCGGCGATTTCTTTTAAGAGTTCGCTGGCGGGCTGGTCGTTCGGGTCCTGCGGCACGAGTTTGCCCATGACGGCCAGTTGCAGAATGGTTTTGCGCAATTCGGCGACGTTTTCTTTCACCGAATAGAGTTCGGCGAAATAGCTGGTGATGAAGCGCCAGGCGCTGCTGAAATTTTCGCTGTCGGCGGCTGAAAGCAGCTGATTTATCGCCGCCGCATGGGTGTCGAGGCTCATCCTGTCTCGCTCGGCGCGCAACCGCTCAAGCTCATCACACCGCCCCATCAACTGCTCGATCCTCGCCACAATCCGCTTTTGTTCCACCAAAGGTGGAAAAGGAAAAAGCGCAGATGTAAATTCATCAATAACGATGCTTTCAACGGTCATTCCTTTTTTGGCAAGCTTCGACAAAATAAAACTTTCGAAACCTTTCAGCATCATTGCCACATAGGTTGCGTAACCTTTTGCAAATGGAACCAATGCTTTCAAATCTTGATTGATTGTGCAAGGCACTTTGTTGATCGCTACTGGGAAAGTTCTACGCAGAATCCCGCTTCGAACAACCATCAGTATAGATTGGGCTGGAATCAGTGCAAGACCTGAATTTAATCCGGCCTCAGTAATATGATCCTCAGAATCCATAATGGAGTCACTTTTCATGTCTTTGGCCGAAACCCATGGAATCTCGCCATTCCAGAAAGCAGGCTTGTTAGTGCTTGGAGTTTTTCCACCGACGAAGAAGCCTAAGTCTGTGAGAGAAATGAATTCCCAGCCAGATGGCAGGTTATCCAGTGCTTTGATTTTTAAGCCCGTAGAATTTTTGCTTGATAGTTTGAGTTTGCCGGCTTTGATCAGGCGGGCTTTTTCGGCGGCGATTTCTTTTAAGAGTTCGCCGGCGGGCTGATCGTTCGGGTCCTGCGGCACGAGCTTGCCCTGCATGGCCAGGGTCAGAATCAGTTCGCGCAGCTTTTTTATGCCGTCAGGCGTATCGAAGGCCGTATCAAAATGCTGCTCAAGCAGCTTTGGGGTTTCTTTATTCATTTTTTGGTTCCAGGACTTTCCAGTGGCCGCCTTTTTTGGGGCCGACTCTCGCTATCCGACCAGTTTCCTTGAGTTTTTTCAGATTCCATTCAACGCCTCTTGCAGATAACCCGGTTGTCTGACTCAGTCTGTCGATGGTGATGCCGGGGTCATCTTTCATGGCACGAATGATTCTTTCCACAGTTTCTTCCACAGTTTCTTCCACAGTTTCTTCCACAGTTTTTTCCACAGCAAAAGGAAAAACCACCCGGATGAAATTGGGCTTTATTTCAAACGCCTGGCGACCATACTTTTCGACGATACGCGGCACTCCTGAACCAAGTTGTTCAACAATCTCAAGGTCGCGGAAAACTCTCATCAGTTCTTTGTTCCTTGGGGTTGAATAACCGCTGAAGAACTCCTCTTCGGTAACTCCAAAAGGCAGCCCCCCGGCAGAAGTTATTTCGAGACGATCCGAGAAAAACTCAAATTTAGGAACGGCCCCATTCGAGTAATCGTTATGAACAATCGCATTAACGACAGCTTCACGCATGGCCAGGTTGTTGATCATCTCGCGCTCATGACGCAACGGGTAACCAATTTTTGTAAAAATGGTATTTTCGATATCCATGCGGGCCAGAACATCTTTTAGTGCCTTTATCAGAGAGCATCGGCCAAAATCACGGTTTTCAACCAGTTCTAAGCGGGTTTTATCGGCATACTTGGCAACCTGAACAGACACCCCATTTTCATCGGCAAGCAGGTAGGCAGCAAAATTTGGCTTTCCTTCAGGCGTAAGCAATTCGAGATTCTGCATAAAAGCCTGGTTAAGATGCAGGCCGCGCGATTCATAATAAATTTTGAGCTGCTCGAAAGTAAGATTGAGGCGGGTTGACTGCATGCGCCCAATCGTATTTCTAACTCTTCTGCTGAGCAAAGATTCGATCATCTCCTGTGCAATTGGCTCTGTAGAACTGCCAACGCGCATAAAGCAGCCCTTCTCGGTCATGCCGTATTTTCTCAAGAAGTAGGGCTTCTCAAGACCACTGGCAACAATGATTCGAACAATCATCTTTTCTTCGATTCTTTCGAGAAATATGTCGAAAAGCCCCATTATGGAAGGTTGAATATTGTTCTTCAGGCGATCCTTAACTTTAAGTTGAATCGCATCAGCATCATCCAGGCCAGTAACCCTGCCGGAATCATCAACGCCGATATGTATCTCGCCGCCGTCATGCGAATTAAGAAAACCGACCACTTCTTTTTCCAGATTATCGGTTAGCTCACGTTTATTTTCAATGCGCCGGTTCTCTGTCAACACTGGCCTCCAGGCGTTTTCACCAGATCGCTAAATTCGTTATGTACAGGAAAATTCTTCTAAAATTTGGCCGGAGCATTAATTGTCCAACGCTCTGTTGGACAATTTGCTTTTCGGATATTTTCAAAAACAGGGCAGCCTTTTCGTTAATCATGTCTTATCTCCGAGGCAGGCGATCAGCTCTGACTTAAGAGCCTCCTGTGCGGCTTGCAGCTGTGCGACGATCTTCTGGTAATCGGCCATCAGCTCTTCGGGGTCACGGTGATTGACTTCGATTACGTGCGGGTTTTTGCAATCGAGATTGTAATTGCGGGCGACGATTTCTTCTACCGGTACCTTCCAGGCGTGCTCGGTGGTCTTGCGCTTGTTCCACCAAGCTTTTTCGCGGTCGAATTCCTGAATCGTCAGCGGCTTTGAGCGTGAATACGACTTGTAGCCTTCCGGGTAGGGGTGCTCGAAAAACCAGACATGCTTCGTCGGTTTTCCCTTTTCAAAAAAGAGAATGTTGGTGTTGATACCGGTATAGGGGCTGAAAACACCTTTGGGCAGGCGCACGATCGTATGCAGATTGAATTCTTCGAGAAGCTCGCGTTTGAGCGTGGTCTTAACCCCTTCGCCGAACAGAAAGCCATCGGGAAGAACGACAGCGGCGCGGCCGACATCAGGCTTGAGCAGATGCATGATCAGCGCCATGAACAGATCGGCGGTTTCGCGGGTCTGGTATTTTTTCTGAAAGTTTTTCTCGATGCCGTCTTCTTCCATGCCACCAAATGGCGGATTGGTGATGACGATATCGACGCGGTCGCGCGGGCCGTAATCTTTAAGCGGCCTGGTCAGAGTATTGTCGTGCCTGATCCGGCTCGGAACATCGATACCATGCAGCATGACATTGGTCACGGCCAGCATGTGCGGCATCGGCTTTTTCTCTACGCCCATAATATTTTCGGCGATTTTTTTGCGGTCTGCATGGGTTTTGGCCTGTTTCTGCAGGTGTTCGATGGCGTTGGTCAGAAAACCGCCGGTGCCGCAGGCCGGGTCGAGAATGCTCTCGCCAGGCTGCGGATCGATCATGTCTACCATGAACTGGGTAACGGCGCGTGGCGTGTAATATTCGCCGGCATTGCCGGCTGACTGCAGGTCAGCGAGAACCTTTTCGTAGATATCATTGAAAAGATGGCGGTCAGACGATGAGTTGAAATCAAAGTCGAACTCGATGGTATTGATCACCTGTCGCAGCAGGGTTCCTGATTTCATGTAGTTGTAAGCATCTTCAAAAACACTGCCGACGACCTTGCCGCGTTCAGAAACACCGGCGGTTGTCGCCAGCTTCTTGAGAGCCGGAAACAGATCGTTATTGACGAAGTCGATCAATTCTTCGCCGGTAATACCTTCGGGGTTCTTTGCCCAGCTCGACCAGCGAAACCTCGATGGCAACGGCGATTTGTAGTCAGAGATGGTCAACTGCCATTCGGTTTCCATGTCGTCGAAAATTTTGAGGAACAGCAGCCAGGCCATCTGGCTGATTCTCTGGGCATCGCCGTCGACACCGACGTCTTTGCGCATGATGTCCTGAATCGTTTTTATGAGGGTGGTTATAGACATTGCGTTTTCTCCGTTGAATCAGGCGCAGTACAGGGCCTGTTCGAGCTCTTTAACTGCCTGCTGGTAATTTTCGAGGCTGCCGAAATCCTTGATGATTTCGACCGGGGTGCCGATTTCCTTGAACGGATCTACCGTCAAAATGCGGGTTTCTTCGATATGCGTCACGCCTTCGTCGGCGTATTTATCGAGCAGTGCAGCGAGAACACGGCGGGCCTTTTCCCCATACTTTGCGAAGTAGTTCTTCTTTTTAACATTCTCAGCCCGTTCTTTGCGCGAAAGTGGCGGCATATCCCAGGCGACGTGGCAGACGATATCGAACGGGTCGAGGTCTTTGCCGATTTCTTCGGCGAGCGCCTCAAAAAACACGCCTTCGCGTGCCAGTTCTTCGATGACGGTTTTCTTCTTTTCGGCGTTGTTCCAGCGGCTCAGAAAATCATCGAGGCTGGCGAATTCCTGAGCCAGGGTCTTGCGTGTGTAATCCTTTAACGACTCGGTGATTAATTTGCCATTGGCGTCGAAATACTGCACGCGTTCTGACAGCACCTTAACTTCGACATTGTTCACGATGTATTTTTTAGGCTCTGCCGGCTCAGGCAATGGATCGCCAACCGTGTGACCTTCGCCTTCACTGAAACCACTTCCACCATCTTTTTCTTCGCCTTCAGGGTAATCAGGGTCGGCCGGGTCGCTCTCATCAGGGGGCACCGGCGATTCACCGCTTTTGGGCTGATAGATGACGACCGGGTCGCCGTCGAAATCTTTGTCGGCAAACAGCTCGGTGGCTTTTTTGAAATCCATGATCGTGAAGAAATACTTGTTGAAGTCTTCGTTGATGCGGGTGCCACGCCCGATTATCTGCTTGAATTCGGTCATCGACTGAATATGCTGGTCGAGAACGATCAGTTTGCAGGTTTGCGCGTCAACGCCGGTGCTCATAAGCTTTGAAGTGGTAGCGATAACCGGGTAGCGTGATTCGGGAAAAATAAAATTTTCGAGTTCGACCTTGCCTTCTTCGTTGTCGCCGGTAATGCGCATGACATACTTCGAATTTTCGGCGACCAGATCGGCATTTTCATTAACCAGAGCCTGGCGCATGCGCTCGGCATGGTCGATGTTGTCGCAGAAAACGATGGTTTTATCGAAACGGCCGGTATTACGCAAAAAATCGCTGATTTTGGCGGCAACCAGCTCGGTGCGTTTTTCGAGAACGAGTGAGCGGTCCATATCCTTGAGGTTGAAAATGCGGTCTTCGATAAGGTTGCCGTTTTTGTCGGTCATGCCTTTTTTGGGGCGCCAGCCTTCGAGGTCTTTGTCGATATCGATGCGCACAACCTTGTAGGGTGCGAGAAAGCCGTCTTCTATACCCTGCTTGAGCGAATAGGTATAGATTGGCTCGCCGAAATAATCGATATTCGACACATCTTTTGTTTCTTTCGGCGTGGCGGTCAGGCCAATCTGGGCAGCAGACGAAAAATATTCGAGAATCTGGCGCCAGTTCGAATCTTCGGCGGCGCTGCCACGGTGGCACTCATCGACGACAACCAGGTCGAAAAAGCCCGGGCTGAACTGTTTGTAAATGTTCTTTTCTTCTTCGGTGCCGGTAACAGCTTGATACAGCGATAGATATATTTCGAAGGATTTGTTGACCTGGCGATTCTTAATCT
>DAOQWI010000119.1:0-6481 GCA_035342015.1 Candidatus Ozemibacteraceae bacterium
TGGCCCGGCAGCGAAAATAGCCATAAACCGCCTTGTTATCGAGAACCGCATGCTGGCGGTCAAAGTCGATTATCTGATTCAGAGCAGGGCGCGCTTTAGTTTCGATGAGGTTCTGGTATTCAGACTCGGTCATGGAACCTTTTTTAAAGCCCCAGCGACCCTCGAAAAGCACTTTATGTGAAAGCAGACTGAAAAGATCGGTTGAAGCGATATCAAGCAGGTGGCTGTCATAAAACGGGGCCCTGGGAATCTGATGGTCAACCATGAACTGGTGCCGATTCGCCTTTCCAGCGCTCTCTACATCGACCGAAGCATTTTGTCGCGCTTTTTTTACGGCAGAAGCAGGGACCTTTGCACCGCCTTCGCGCGAATATTCAGCCCCATCGAGAAGGCTCTGCATGATTTTGATCGAGTCAACCGCATCGCGGGCGTAAAAAACCTTGCCTTTATACATGGGCTTGAGATCATTTTCGACGTATTCCGGCGTCAGAGCGGCCCCGCCAAGAATGACGGCGGGTAGAAAATCGCGTCGATTGAGCTCTTCGAGGTTTTCTTTCATGATCTGGGTCGAGCGCACCAGTAGGCCGCTCATGCCGATTACCCCGGCATTGTGCTCGCGGGCCGCCTTTATCATCGCATCGATATCGACCTTGATGCCCAGATCGACAACACTGAAGCCGTTGTTCGACAGCATGATGTTGACAAGATTCTTACCGATATCGTGAACATCGCCGGCAACGGTGGCAAGGATCATTTTGCGGTCAGGGTCGGCCGGTTTCTTTTCCATGTGCGGTTCGAGGCAGGTTACTGTCTTTTTCACCACTTCGGCAGACTGCAGAACGAAAGGCAGCTGCAGGCGGCCAGAACCGAAATATTCGCCGACCTTTTTCATGGCCGGCAGCAGAATTTCGTTGATGATCTGTTCGGGGCGCAGTGTCTGACGCAGCTCGTCGACAAGCGGCTCGAGGCTCGAAGAATCGCCTTCGATGACTTTTTCAGCAAGTCTCTCGACCGGCGGCAGAGTGCTGAGATCTTTTTTGAACATGCTTTCGTTGCGACCGGCAAAGGCCTGCATGTAGGCAGCCAGTTCGCTGCCGTCGTTGCGCGGGTTGTAGATCAGGTCGAGAGCCAGCTTTTTCTCGGTTTCAGGTATGGAAAACATCGGAATAATGCGGGCCGGGTTGACAATTGCGCAGGTCAGGCCATTTTGAACGGCCTCAGCCAGGAAAACGCTGTTGAGAATTTCACGAGATGACTGCTTCAGACCGAAAGAAACGTTGCTGACACCGAGAATGGTGTTTGCTTTAGGCATCTGGTCGCGAATCATGCCAAGCGCCTTGAGAGTTTCGGCGGCAGAGCTTCGCAATTCGGCATCGCCGCTGGCAACAGTAAAAGTCAGCGGGTCAAAAATCAGGTCAGAGTCGCGAAAACCGAATTCGCGGCTGAGAATATCTCTTATTCTCTTTGCAACTGAAAGCTTCTTTTCGGCGGTTTTCGCCATGCCTTCCTCATCGATGGTCAGGCAGATAAGGGCGGCGCCGAAGCGGCGGGCCATGTCGGCAATGGCGTGCAGGCGGGCACCACCGTCTTCGAGGTTGACTGAATTGATGACGCAGCGACCGCCATGGTTTTTGAGAGCGGCTTCGATCGCTGCCGGCGAAGTCGAATCGATGACGAGCGGCAGGTTGACCTGGGTGGCGAACATCGGCACCAGGCGCTGCATGTCGGCAACTTCATCCCGGCCGACAAAGGCAACACACAGGTCGACAAGATGCGCCCCACCCCGGGCCTGTTCGCGACCCATTGCGGTCATGCCGGCAAAGTCTTCGGCTTCGAGCAGGTCACGGAACTGACGGGCACCGTTGGCATTTGTGCGTTCGCCGATCAGTGCCGGTGCAGGGTTCTGGCGCAGAGAAACGCCAGAAAAAAGACTGGCCGCCATTGCCTGTTTTTTAACCTGCCGTGGTGCAGGCTTGAGACTGCTAACCTGTCTGACGACTTCGGCAAGGTGCTCAGGTCTGGTGCCGCAACAGCCGCCAATAACATTCACCCCATATTCAGTGACAAAACGTTTGTGAAAAGAGGCGAACTCTTCTGGTGTCATGCGGTAAAAGGGCTTGCCATCGACGTTTTCGGGCAGACCGGCATTCGGCATGACGCCGACGGCGCGGGGCCAGTATTCGGCGAGATGCGCCACATGCCGCACCATTTCGAGCGGGCCGGTGGCGCAGTTGATGCTGAGAACGTCGATAAAATCATAGGGTTCGAGAGCGGCGGTAATGGCGCTGATATCGCTGCCGACCAGCATGTTTCCTGATGGTTCGAGAGTGACCGAAACCACTACCGGGCAACGTGAGCCGCGGGCTTTGAAAAGAGATTCGGCGGCATAGAGCGCGCACTTGATCTGCAGCAGATCCTGGCAGGTTTCGATCTGAAAGATATCGACGCCGGCATCGAGCAGAGCGCTCATCTGTTCGGTGTAGGCGGCCGCCATGTCATCAAAACTGATGTTGCCGAGAGAAGGCAACATCGAGGTCGGCCCGATCGAACCGGCAATCAGAGGGTGGTAGGCGGTCGGCACCGCATCGATGGCTTCACGAGCCATTTCGACGGCACGTCGGTTGATTTCGGCAACGCGGTCTTCGAGCTGGTATTCTTTCAGGGTTATGCGGGTCGCGCCGAAGGTATTGGTTTCGATAACCTGACAGCCGGCGGCAAGAAATGCCTTGTGAACTTTAATAACCGCTTCGGGGCAGAAAAGATTCAAAGCTTCGCTGCAGCCTTCGCGGCCGCCATAATTTTCAGGCTTGAGCCCCTGTATCTGCAGATTGGTGCCCATGGCACCATCATAGATCAACACACCCTGCTGCAGCAGGCTTTTGAATTCTTCAACGGTAACTGGTTTCATCAGGTTCTCCATCAGCGGTTCAAGACTTCGATAACTTTGAGAACACTTTCGACACGGCCAAGGGGCACACTTACCTGCACCCCGTCGACCATCGGGCGCACCCTTTCGAGAGCTTCACGGGCAATGAGAATGCCTTCTTCGCGCTGCGCCTCGACACTGCCTGCCTTGCGCAGACGGTTCATCAGGTTTTCAGGAACAGAAGCGCCGGGCACTTCGTTGTTCATGAATTCTGCATTTTTCAGGCTGACCAGCGGCCAGATACCGGCAAAAATCGGAATGCGCACATGGCTTATGCGCTCAAGGAATCTTTCGAGCAGGTCGGTATCGAAAACCGGCTGGGTAATGGCGTATTCAGCTCCGGCATCGACTTTCCATTCGAAGCGGCTGACTTCGAGATCGAGATCGATAGCACCAGGATTGGCGCCAACACCGCAAACAAACCCGGTCGGCTTGCCAATCGGGTTGTTACCAAGGTCACGACCGTGATTCAGGCGATGAATGACGTTGACCAGACCGATCGAATCGATATCGAAAACGGCGGTCGCCTGCGGGTAATTGCCGACTTTCGGCGGGTCGCCGGTGATGGCGAGAATGTTGCGCAGGCCGAGAGCATAGGCTCCAAGCAGGTCTGACTGAATACCGAGAATATTGCGGTCGCGGCAGCAGTAATGCAGAATCGTTTCGATACCAACGTTCTGTTCGATCAGCATGGCCATGGCCAGAGGGCTCAGGCGGGCCGAAGCACGCGGGCCATCAGGAATGTTGATGGCATCGATACCGGCATCCTTGAGCTGGCGGGCACGCTGAATAACCGATTCGGCTTCGCAGCCCTTCGGGGGTGTCAGTTCAGCAGTAACGATGAATTTTTTGCCGGCAAGTTTTGCGCCAAGTGCTGATTTGTTCTCGATATCGACGATTTCGATGTTTTCGGCGGCATCGTCTTTTTTCTTCAGTTCCTGGAAGATTTCTTTTTTGCCACCGGGAGCAAGCGATCTGGCAGCATTGGCAACCCATTTGATGTGTTCGGGAGTAGTACCGCAGCAGCCGCCCACGATGCGTACGCCGAGCTGAATGAAGCGGCGGGCGTATTCCCCGAAGTATTCGGGATTACAGAGATAGATCATGCGGCCATCGACGACCTTGGGAAGACCGGCGTTCGGCTGCGCGATCAAGTGTAGGGTGGTCAGGGAACGCATTTTTTCCATGGCATCGAACATGGTTTTCGGACCAACCGAGCAGTTGAGGCCAATTACGTCGGCTCCCCACATTTCGAGCTTGGGGGTAAAGACGTCGACAGAGGTGCCGTAAAGGGCGTTGCCATCTTCGTTGATGGTCATCGAAGCGATGATCGGCTTGTCGGTCAGCTTGCGAATGGCGATGATGGCCTGGTGAATTTCGTTGAGATCATAGAAGGTTTCGAGAATGAAAATGTCGACACCACCAGCGAGCAGGCCTTTTGCCTGTTCAGAAAAGGCGGCTTCAGCCTCTTCGACAGAGGTTTTGCCCCAGGGTTCGAGTCTGATGCCGAGCGGCCCGATCGAGCCGGCAACCCATGCCTTGTCGCCAGCCACTTCGCGGGCAAGCTTGGCGGCCTGGAAATTGATGACTTCGAGTTTGTCAGCAAGCCCGTGCGGGGCAAGCTTGAAGCGATTGGCGCCAAATGAGTTGGTTTCGAGAACCATGGCGCCGGCGGCGAGGTATTCGCGGTGGACTTCCTGGATGAGGGTTGGCTGTGAGAGGTTCAGCTCGTCATAGACACGGTTGATATAGACGCCTTTTTCGTAGAGGCGGGTGCCCATGGCGCCATCGAAAACTACAATGTTGCGGTCGACGTATTCTCTGAAATCCTGCAATTCGGGTAACTCCTGCGCGGTCAAATTCGGGCACAATAATGCGGCATTTAGAGACCGGTGTCAATACTCCGGCGAAAATAAAAACGGCCCGAAAAGCAGGTGCTTTCCGGGCCGTTTTTTAATCGATTATTTGTGCAGTTCGCGGGCTGTTCTGGCTGCAGCTGCATCTTTCAGCAGGCTGGCAGAAGCTTCGCCGCCATTCTGAGCGACAGTAATCGCCAGAGATCTGAACTGACCTTCATCGAGAGAGCAGGCACGCTCAACGATCGATCTGGCAAGGGGTTCGGCCAGAGGTGACACAGCCTGAACACCGATAAGAGCGCGTTCGGCTTTGATGGCAGATTCATAGGCATCGAAAGCTCTTGCCAGGTTTGAATTGGCGAGGATTTTTTCGACGACTTTATAGGAGTCAACCAGACCAGAACCGAATTTGCCATCTTTACCGGGGGCGCCGAGGTCTTTGGCGGTTTCTTCGGCAAACAGGCGAACCTGTTCGATGGTGAGGGTCGGATCAGCCTGATACATCAGAGCGGCAACGCCGGCCATGTGCGGGCAGGCCATCGAGGTGCCGCTGTTGCTGACCAGACCGCCGCCAATGGCGCATGAGATGATCTGATCGCCGGGAGCGGCGATGTCAGGTTTCATCAGTGGGGTGCCATCCCAGGCGACGGGACCCTGGCTGCTGAAATAGGCAAGAGTGTCAGTTTTGGTGGTAGCAGCTACAGCCCATGAATGCGGGAAAGCGGCCGGAGTTCCGACCTTGCCGCCCCACATACCATTGTTCCCGGCGGCAAAAACCGGAAGAATGCCGGCATTTACCCAGTTTTCAACGGCAACCCAGAAGGTCTTGTTGGCTGAGTCGTTTGAGCCCCATGAATTGTTGATGAGCTTCGGGCCATCGTTGGTTTCGGGAATTCCGTCGGGATCGAGCATCCACTGCATGGCGGCGAGCAGGATATCCTGGGTGGTGCCGCCCTTGGTGTCGAAAACTCTGCCGACGATCAGGCGGGCACCGGGGGCAACACCGACGCCATCAGAACCGGCTACCGAGCCGCAGACGTGTGTGCCATGGCCCTGGCCGTCAAAGGGTTCGACAGCTGCTTCGGGGGTAAAATCTTTATAAGCGAGGATTTTGCCGGTGAAAGCGGGGTGTTTACCGTCGATACCGGTATCGAGAACGCCTGCAATTACGCCGGCACCGTCGATTTTAAACTGCTGCCAGACTTCTGGGGCACGAACTTTCTGAACGCCCCACTGAATAACGGCGGGGTTATTCTTTACGGCTTCTTTTTTAATATCTTTATCGATAAAGATTTTATATTCAGATTTAGTGACTTCAGCCACGTTCGGCATAGCGGCGATCTTTTTGATTTCGGCTGCTGAAGCGTTGATGGCGAAAGCGTTTGCGATCCAGAGAGGAGTAATTCTGGCATTTTTATGAGATTTAACAACCTTGTTGAGGCCGCTCATATTCTTGCGCAGACTCTGCTGCAGATGCGAAATTACTTCATCGCGGGCGGGATTTTTGCTTTTCATGGCTTCCTGTTCGAAGCGCACGATATATCTCGAGGTATCTTCGGCGGCAACGGCCGGGTTACCTGAACCGAGGGCGGCAGCAAGAGCAAAACCAAGAACGGCAAGACCTTTTCTCATACTCTTATGTACTCCTTATGAGGCAATTATTTAATTTTACCATTTTTACAGACTTAATCACAACAGG
>DAOQWI010000119.1:6581-10311 GCA_035342015.1 Candidatus Ozemibacteraceae bacterium
AATTTCAAGGAGCTCAACAATGGCAAGATGTGCAAGCGCAGATAGCTGTTTTTCCAGCTTTCTCGAACGAAAAAGTGATATAAACACAGCATTGAACCGCATGGAAGAGCAGCGACTCAAATGCGGTTACGGAGAAATGGGGGTCTGTTGTCGACTTTGTTCAAACGGACCCTGCCGCATCACCCCTGACAGCCCGAAAGGCGTTTGCGGTGCGAATGCAGATTCTATAGTTGCCCGGAATTTTCTCAGGGCAGTAGCGGCTGGATCAGCCTGTTATCTGCATGTGGCTGAATCAACGGCCAGTCGCCTGAAGTCTATCGCCGAGGGCAGATCTCCCCTGCCCCTGCGTTCTGAAGCTTCAGTCGAGAGTCTCGCGAAAAAACTGGGAATTTCCGGCGACAGCGTCAATGCCAAAGCGGCTGGAATAGCCGAAGCGGTTCTGAGAGATCTTTATCAGCCACGCAATCAGAAAATGCGGCTGGTTGAAAATCTTGCAATCGGCCAGCGGACAGATTTATGGAAAAAGCTCGGGATTTATCCGGGCGGAGCAAAATCAGAAGTATTCGACGCGATTATAAAAACCAGCACCAATCTGAATACCGACCCGGTCGATCAACTGCTGCACTGTTTGAATCTCGGAATCAGCACCGGTCTGTATGGCCTGACCCTTACAAATCTGATGAACGATGTCATAATGGGTGAGCCTGAGATCAGAATAGCCAGCACCGGTTTCAAGGTTGCCAATCCTGATTACGTTAACATTGCGGTTTCAGGGCACAGCCACTCGGTTTTTGCCGGTCTTATCAACCTTCTTGAGTCTGACAAAGGTCAGAAAATTGGCATTGAGGCCGGCGCAAAGGGAATACGAATTGTCGGCCTCACCTGCGTAGGTCAGGATATGCAGTTGCGGGCGGCGGCAGCCGGTGCTGAAAGCGTTTTTTCAGGTCAGGCAGGCAACAATTTCACTCAGGAAGGTCTTTTGGCCACTGGCGCCATAGATATGGTCGTGAGT
The DNA here is from genome assembly GCA_035342015.1 of Candidatus Ozemibacteraceae bacterium. GTDB lineage: Bacteria > Muiribacteriota > Ozemobacteria > Ozemobacterales > Ozemobacteraceae > Rifleibacterium. Next base: position 7,594 of record DAOQWI010000119.1, read on the forward strand.
GATTTCAACTGCACTTTTTCTGGAATAGAGCCAATCGCAGAGCGCTTCAAAATCAAGCTCGTCTGCCTCGACGATGTCTGCAAACAGGCATCTGCCGAGCTGATCAGGGATGAACACGGCAATGAAGCCGCCATGGCCGAACAGCTCTGCCGCATGGCTGCCGATCAGTATAAAATAAGGCGACCCAAGGTTCAGATAGATGTTCCAGAGCATGGCTATGATGATGTGGTGACCGGAGTCAGCGAGAATTCTCTGATAAAACTCCTTGGCGGCACGCTTCAGCCGGTCATGGATCTGCTGAAAAATGGCACGATAAAAGGGATTGCCGGTGTTCTTGGCTGTTCGAATCTTGCGGCGGGCGGGCATGATGTCACTACCGTCAAATTGACTGAAGAACTGATCAAGCGCGACATTCTCGTTCTCTCTGCCGGCTGCACAACCGGCGGTCTGACAAACGTCGGTCTCTGCTCATGTTCAGCCAGTGCAAAAGCCGGCCCCGGCCTGAAGGCGGTCTGTGAGAAGCTGAATATTCCGCCGGTGCTCAATTTTGGCCCATGTCTGGCAATTGGCCGCATCGAGCTGGTGGTAACAGAACTGGCAAAAGCAATGAACCTTGATATTCCGCAGCTACCCGTGGCTATATCTGCCCCGCAGTGGCTCGAAGAACAGGCACTCGCCGACGGCTGCTTCGGTCTGGCACTTGGTTTAACCCTTCATCTGGCTCAGGCTCCGGCGGTAACCGGCTCGCCAATGATCTGTGACCTTTTAACCAGCAAACTGACCGGCATTACCGGCGGCAGGCTGATCATCGAACCCGATGCCGAAAAAGCCGCACAGATGATGGCTGATGCCATAGCAGAAAAGCTTGCCAGACTGGCCGGAGGCAGGCCGTGATGACCAGAAAAAAACTTATCGATCGGCGGCTCTGCGTCGGCTGTCGCAACTGTGAGCTGGCATGCATAGCAGTTCACAGCTCCACTCGACCGGGCGCTTCTTACGCTGCCGGGGTAACCGGCACCGAAAGGCCGAGAAACAAGGTTGAACTCGACAGCCAGGGCAACAAATTTCCCCAGTTCTGCCGCCACTGTGATGAGCCGGCATGTGTTGAAGCCTGCATGAGCGGAGCGCTGAAAAAAGGCGACGACGGGCTGGTAACCTGTGATCATGAGATCTGCGCCGGCTGTTTTATGTGTGTCATGAGCTGCCCATACGGCATGGCCCGCCCTTCAGTCACCCACGACAGAAAAATGGTCAAATGCGATGGCTGCCGGGGCCGGGAAACAATGGCCTGTGTAGATGCCTGCCCACAGCGCTGTCTCAAGGAAATCCCCGATGACGGCAAGCCTGGCGGGCATCTGCGGATGGCGGAGGAAAAATAAATGAAAGTAATCATTGCTGGAAGCGGCGCAGCAGGAATGTCTGCCGCGAGAACCCTCAGAGAAATCGACAAAACGTGCGAAATTAAGATGATATCAAAGGATGCGGGCTACTACTCAAGGTGTATGCTTCATCTGGTTGCGGCCGGGAACAAAACTGAAAAACAGGTGATACTGGCACCTCATGGCTGGGAAGAGAAGCTCGGGGTCGAATTCATCCCGTCGCAGGAAATTACCGAACTCGATGCAGCAGCAAAAACCATCAGGCTCGATGATGGCAGCAGTCATAATTTCGACAGGCTGCTGATTGCGACCGGCTCACGGGCAACGATGCCGCCGGTGACCGGAATCAACGGTCCGGGTGTTTTTGGGCTGCGCAATATTGAAGACGCGGTTGCGATCAGAGAAACCATGGCCAACAGCAGTGACTACGTGATTATCGGCGCGGGTCTGGTTGGGGTGGAACTGGCGCTTGAGCTTGCCCATGCAGGCAAAAGGGTCGCCCTGGTCGAAATGGCACCCTACCCTCTGCCAATGCAACTTGAGTCGGAAACAGGCTCCATGTGCTCAAAAATCCTCGAGGATTCTGGCGTTTCCGTCTTCTGTGGTCAGCTTGCCGGCGAGATAGTCCGTCATGAGAACGGCCTTCCGAAAGAAGTTTTATTGAAATCAGGCATCAGGCTGCCGGCAAACATAATTGTAGCGGCTGCCGGAGTTAAGGCCAACATGGATTTTGCCGTCGATGCGGGGCTGAAATTCTCGCGCGGTCTGCTGATCGATGAAAAATGTGAAACTTCAGCGCAGGGAATTTTTGCGGCCGGGGATGTGGCCGAAGGGCGGGACACACTGATGGATCAGGTTATTCCGAGCGCCATCTGGCCCACAGCTGTAAGACAGGGCAAAGTTGCGGCGATGAACATCCTTGGAATCAGCGGAGCGGCTCTTGAAAGAAATACCGGTTTCAAAGCGTCGGTAGTGCTTAACAGGACGCAGGTAATTTCACTGGGTCCGGTTTATAAGCCAGACTCCATATGGGAAAAGCGCATCGTCAGGTCGACCGGCAGCAACGGGCAACTGTCGATCAAAATCTTCTATCTGCACGAAGGTCTGTTGAAAGCGGCTCTTCTCTGGGGTGACATTACCAATTCCGGCCTGTATTTTGAGGCCATTGTGAATAAACGACCGATTATGGCCGATCTGCCCTATCTCGATCAATTAGATGCAGCCAAAAGAGGCATTGAACAGCTTCAGGTTCTGTGAAAAAAACTGGCGTGAGCTATTCACGCCAGTTTTCATTTTTAGACTCTTTACCCGGTGTCAGTCAACCAAAGCGTTGGCGGCG
>DAOQWI010000120.1:0-10209 GCA_035342015.1 Candidatus Ozemibacteraceae bacterium
ACAAGCTCGCTTATGCAATCGCCTGACCTGCCGAAAGCAGCGTCTAGAGTTAATTCAGTTTGCATTTACCCTGTTTCGCGACCTAATTTTTCTTTCGGACCGGGGGAACTGTGATAGAATACATCTCCTAGTTTTCCTGAGAGGTTATCAGATGTACCCTTTTTTACGCATAATTAAAGGCTTTCATACCTTCATAGTATTCTTGACTAAATCTGCTCCGATTAAGATATTGCGAGGCGAGAAGACGGGATTGCTTTTTCGGAAGCTTGTGAGCGAAGCGAATCGCTGGAGAAAAAGCAACCCGGCTGATAGGCCGAAGCTTCACAATATTGATAAAAGCCCGCGATTTTCTATTTCGGTGCTGGCGCTGGTGGTTTTTCTGAGCGGTTGCTCGGATAATCAGACTCAGATCGATAAAAAAGCTGAAGAGCAGCCGGTGCGCGGTGGTGTCTACCGCCGGGCCTTTGCGGACTCGTATATCGTGCTTGACCCGGCCATGATAAAAGATTCAAATTCACACGAAGTTTGTCGTCAGCTTTACGACGGTCTTGTCGAGTTCGACAACGACGCCAGAGTCGTGCCGGCGCTCGCCAGCACCTGGAAAATCAGTGATGACAAACTTACCTACACATTTACCCTGCGCGACGATGTGTCTTTTCACAGTCAGGCGGGCGGTAAGCCAACCCGCAACGGCGGCCGCAAAGTCGCTGCCGATGATGTGGTTTTTTCGTTCAAACACCTGCTGAAACCACGTGAAGATTCGCAGGCGTCGTTTTTCTGGGTCATCAAGGGCGCGCGCGCCTTTACCGAAGGCAAAGCCGCCGAGATCGACGGTTTGCGCGCCATCGGCAGTCAGACCGTCGAATTTGTTCTCGAAAAGCCATTTGCGCCGTTTGTTTCATTACTGGCGATGATAAATGCCGGTATTATACCGCGTGAAGACTCTGAAGCCGGCCTTGAAAAACTGCCGGTCGGCACCGGGCCGTTTCGCTGGGTCGAAAAGGCCTCTGATACTATCATTCTTGAAGCCAACCCCGATTATTTCAGGGGTCGACCCTGGCTTGACCGCCTCGAATTCCCGGTGATCACCGACGAAGAGGTACGTTTTGCCGAATTCATGGCCGGTCGCCTCAGCCATGTCGATGTTCCCGATTCAAAATATCGCAGCATCAGACAGGATGCAAAACTGGCTGCTAATCTGCTTGAATCGAACCTCTGGGGTATCAATTATCTTGGCATGACCATGGCAAAGCCGCCTTTCAATAACCCGCTGGTGCGCAAGGCCTTTAATTACGCAATAGACCGCGATACTATCGTCAAGCTGGTTCTCAATGACCGCGCCGCACCGGCCAATGGTGTTCTGCCCCCCGGATTCCCCGGGCATGACGAAGCGCTTGCCGGTTACGTCTATGATCTGGCAAAGGCGCGCGCCCTGCTGGCTGAAGCCGGTTACCCCGAAGGCAAGGGGTTTCCGGATATCGAACTGCAGTATAACCGCGACCCCATTCACGCGCGCACTGCAGAATTCGTGCTTGCCAATCTGCGCGATATCGGTATCAGCTGCAATGTTAAAGAAGTCGATTTTGGCGACCATCTCAGCAGTATCGAAAATGGCGCGGCGCCGTTTTTCCGCATGGGCTGGACCGTCGATTACCCTGACCCCGACAGCTTTCTCTATACGCTTTTCCATTCATCGAACATCGGTGTCGGTTATAATTTTTCAGGCTTCAAGAATGCCGAGGTTGATGCGCTTCTTGATAAAGCAAGATTTGAAACCGAGATGAGCCGCCGTGTCGAGCTGTACCGCCAGGCAGAAAAGCTGATCGTCGAAGAGGCGCCCTGGGTATTCATGTATTTTTACACAGTACATGTTCTTTACCAGCCTCAGGTAAAAGGCCTGACCCTGAGCGCCATGGGCGAATCACTGCTGCAGTACCGCCACATCTGGTTACAGCCGGCCAAAGCCCCCCCAGCCAACTAATAAACCTTGCCCTGGGCTTTTGCTTCGGGTGCCGGCAGCTTCTTTTCGAGCCAGATGAACAGCCAGACCACCAGGCAGCCGGCGATTACCGTGCCGAGTGTCAGCATTTCGTTGCTGCCGAAGGCGGCTGGCATGATGTTTTCGAGATCGATGCGGCGCCCGGCTGCAAAATCGAAGGTTTTGAATGGCCAGATGGCGTAGAGGGAGCCAACCACCAGTCCGACCAGAAAGGCCATGGTACTGTCGTGAAATCTGGCGAGCAGGTAATTGAGAAAGCGTGTGAAGACCAGCAGGCCGATGCCGGCACCGACGGCGAAACAGAGCAGCGGGACTATCTGGCGTTCGTTGATGCAGATGAGAATATCAAAATATACCCCCATCAGCAGCAGCATGAAAGAACCGCTGATGCCCGGCAGAATCATGGCGCAGATTGCGATGATCCCGGCTGCGAAAAAGAACGCCAGCGTGCCGCCGTCATATTTGAACTTCGTATCGGTTTTAGTGGTGATATCGGCGGTGCCGGAGGCTGTCGCCACGACAGTTTCCCCCTTGATCGCGGCTTTTTTGCGCGCCGCTTCGAGACGGTCTTCGCCGCTGTAAGCCATCGTCAGCCCGACAACCAGTGCCGTGGCAACCAGACCGGAAATGATGCTTCCGGCCGACAGACTGCGGATCATGCGGTAAGGTATCAGTGCCGAGGCCATAACCAGGCCGAAAAAGAAACCGTAGGTGGGGTCGTGGTGATTTTCGAGAAGATTCGTCATGATGCGCGCTGAAACGACTATGGCGATGCCGGCTCCGACTGCGAGCGAAGCGAGAAATACAAAGTCAATGCGGCGCAGTTCTTCTTTTATCGCCGTGATACCGTTACGGCAGGCGCTGAGGGTCTGCGGCCCGATACTGCTGAGGGCGCCGAGCAGTCGCGAGTAGATGCCGAGAACCAGAGCCATGGTGCCGCCACTGACGCCGGGAATAATATTGGCGATGCCGATGACGATGCCGCGCAGAACATTGGTGATAATTTCCATTTTTGCAGGAGCGTTCCTTTTCGGTTATTATTGAGGTGGCTGAGTGGATGATACACAACCGCAGGGAGCAATGCAAATGCAGGCGAAAAAGGGCTGGCTGCAGGAATTTCTCAAGCACGCCGCTTTGCTTGGGCTGTTTGTTTTTCTGCCGCTGCTGGTTGCCGGCGGGCTTGGTTATCATACCCTCTGGCTCGAAAGGGAGAGCCGGCTGCACCAGACTTCGGCCCAGCTCGAGGCTTCGCTTTCGCAGGTGCGCTGTGAAGCCGAGACTGAGGTTTTTCTCAAGAAGCTCGGGCGCGGTATCTGGCATCTTGTGAGTCGTTCAGGCTTTATCGCCGAAAAAATCACCGAAATTCACAGTTCTCTGGCCGCTTTTGTTCCTGTTGACTTTGATCTTTACGCCTTTGATGAGCGCGGCCAGCTGGTAACTCCGCCGCAGATTCCGCTGCGTTCAAGATTTCTCGGTGCGCGTCTCTGGGAAATGATCGGCCGTGACCCGATCGAGCAGAGCGAAAGGTTTCAGAAACTGCGTCGGCAGCTGAAAGCCTTTTTAGGCAATGAATTTCGCATGGCTCACTTTCTCGAAGGCCGCGACAGTGTGACCCAGATTGTTACCCGCCAGAAACCCGGGCTGATTTACTGGGTAAATGACCCGATACAGCCTGGCCGCGGCATGATACTGGTTTTCTGGGCTTTGCCGGATCTTAATTTCAGACTGCAGCACGTGCTGAGTAAGATGCGCAGCCGATTTTCACACGGGCTGATCGTTTCTGAATCCGGCGAGCTTCTGCAGCAGCCTGAAAATCTGTCTGAAGCCAGGCAGTTCGGAGAAGTCTCCGGGCGAATTGCGATTCTGGGTCAGAAAAACTACCTGAGCGATGCAGGGCTTATCTGGGGTGGCCGGCAGATCGATGACCTCTGGGTGATTGCCAGTCTGCCCGCCGGAATCGAGATTTTTGAGAAGTTGCAGCAATACCTGTTTACGTTCCTGTTCATTGCGGGTATTCTCGCGTTGGTTGCCTACCATCGCCATGCTTTCGACAACAGGCTTTTTCTGCCAATAAGACTCAAGCTGCTCGCATTGTTTCTTGTCGCGGTTATCAGCCCGGTCATGGGTTTTGCCTATCTTGGCTATCGCTATCTGTCTGACCGCGAGGCGACTTTGCTGGCAACGGTTACCAGCACCAGTCGTCGCCATATGGTCAGTTTCGACGAAACTTTTCGCAAGGCCGGAGAAGCATTTATCGATGAATTCAGGGAAATGGGCCACCTGGCCGGACAGCGCCACCAGCCGGCTTTTCGCAGGCAGCTGGAGCCCGGTATCAGGAGTAATGACCTGATTATTTACGAGCTGCGCAACGCCAGCAGCGCCGAGTTGCTTTTTTCGCTGCAGAATGAGCTGGTCTCTGAAGGTATGCGAGAGGTTTCTGACGCTTTTGCGCGCTTCTGTCTCGATGCCAGATTTGGTTCCAATCTTACCGATACGGTTGACCCGCTCCTTGAAACAGCCGTACGCAGCCCTGAGGCCGGCTTCTTTTTTCTTTTCAACCGGCCTGACGAGGTGCATCGTATGTTTTTTGGCCCGGTGCCGATGTTTATCTACTGGAATGTCGCCGTGCCGCAGAAAGACGGCCAGGGTATCTTTATTTACATTCTCCAGTCCGCTTCCAGGCTGATTAAGCGCCTGCTGCACAGCCGGCTGCAAGAATCACTGCGGGCCGACAGCCTGCAGCCATACACTCTTGCCGCTCTTGAAAACCGCAGTGGCAACTGGTTACCCGGCAGGGTGCGTGAAAACAGGCAGTTGCGGCATTTTGCCGATCGGCTGCTGTTCAGCGACAAACCAGAAGAAATACGGCAGGTGATTGGCGGCGAAGAATACCTGATTCTCGGGCAGCGCAGCATCTTTGCCCCTGGCTACAGCCTGTTTTCGTTCTATCCTTACCGGCTGATCACTGAAGAAATAATCAGATTGCGCCGGCAGATAGTCGCGGCAATCGTCGGGTTTCTGCTGCTGGCTTTCATGGCTGCCTGGATGCTGTCTGATATTTTTCTGCTGCCGGTTTCTCGGCTTGGTGACGGGGTTGCGGCAATCAAATCGCGTAACACCGATTTTCGTATCGTGCCGGTGCAGCACGATGAATTCGGTGATCTGGCAATCAGCTTCAATCACATGATTGCCGACCTGAAAGAGATGAAACTGGCCCAGGACGTTCAGGAATCACTGCTGCCGGCTTCGCCGCCGCAGCTTGCGGGCTACGGCCTCGCCTTCGCCAACCGTATGGCTTCGGCCGTCGGCGGTGATTATTTCGATGTTCTCGTTCCTGATGGCAATACCGCCTGGATCATTATCGGTGATGTAACCGGCCACGGCGTCAGTTCGGCCCTGGTAATGGCGATGGCCAAGGCGGTTGTCTACCAGGCTGTGCGCGAAAAACGCGATCTGATAAGTCTTTTCGTCGATCTTAACCGGGCCATTCATGCATATTTCAACGAGCCGCCGGTGCGCAAGATGATAACTCTTTTTGCTGCAATCATTGACCTGTCATCTGGAAAAGGGCAGTTCGCCAATGCCGGCCACAATTTTCCGGTTCTCGTCAGACCCGATGGTGAATGTATTGACCTTGAATCTGTTCATCTGCCGATCGGGGCGCTGAAAAACATTCGCCGCCTGGTTCCCCGCGAATTTACGATGCAGTCTGGCGATACGCTGGTATTTTACACCGATGGCCTTATCGAGGTAACCAACCAGGCACGAGAACAGTATGGCTATCGCCGCTTCAAAAAAATGCTTGCCGCCCGGGCAGGTTCAGAACCGAAAAAGCTGGCAGAAGACCTGCTGGCGGCCTATGACAGCTGGCTTTCCGGCGGCGAGCCTGACGATGATGTCACTCTGGTGCTTCTGCAGCGGCAGGCAGGTGTCTGACGAGAATGAAGGTCAGGTCGTCGTCGAGTTCCTGCCGCTGATAATGCCTGAAAAAATCTTCGAGAAGCCGGTCGCGAACCGCTTCGACCCCGTCTGAAAGGCTGGCAGAGATGATCTTCTCAACTCTTTCAAGCCCGAATTCGCAGCCTGATGCGTCGGTGCCTTCGGTAATGCCGTCGGTATAAAGCATCAGCATCTCGCCAGGCGCGAGTTCGCCCTCGACCACTTCATAGGTGCTGCGCTTGAGCGATACCCCAAGTGGCAGCGAAGCATGCTCGATCTGGCGGATTCTTCCATCGGGGCTGCAAAGCAGTGGAAACGGGTGCCCGGCATTGGCCGTATAAAAGCGGCCGTTACGACTGTCGAGAATTATGGCGCAGAAGGTCATCAGCTTTCGGCGCTGCAACAGCTCGAAAATCATACTGCTGAGGCTCTGCAGAATAGTTTTCAGGTCGGTGTCATGCGTGGCAAACCTGAAAACAGCGGCCTTGACCATGGCCGTCAGAATCGATGAGCTTACCCCGTGCCCGGTCACATCGCCGAGAACTATCAGATAACGCCGGTCAGGGAGTTCGAACATATCGGCATAGTCGCCGCCAACGTCTGCAGCCATGCGGTTGTAAATGAGGCTTTCGAACCCTTCTATCTTAGGGCATTCAGACGAAATGAGACATTGCTGCACCGCCCCCGCGAGGAGCATTTCCTTGATTTCAACCATCATCTGATTGAAAGTCTGCCCGAGTTCGCCCAGCTCATCCTGATTTTCAATCATGAGCCTGAAGTCTGTATCGCGTCGACGCAGGGCCTGCAGACCCAGGTCGATTTCGGCAATTGGCTGCAGAAAAGTCTTTGATAACAGCAGACCGGTTAGAACCGCTATGATAAGAATAAAGGCCACGCCAGAATAAATCTGTGATCTGAGGTTTTCGATGCTCACGTCGATTTCGGCAAGCGGAAACAGGCATGCCAGGTAAAAACGGTGCAGCTTGACGCCAGGCAGGCAGGTGGCAAGATATTCGCCGCCCTGAAAATTGATGACAGCCTCTTCAACTCTGGCGCTTCGCATTGACACCCTGAAAAGGTTCTTCAGCTTGTCTTCAGCTGTCGGCTCGACACCAAACCAGAGGTTCTCGGCCGGCATGAACGCCGCCAGTTTCAATGCTGTGCTGTCGAGGCTGTAGCGCTTTTTGAGCGTCTCGTGCATATATCTGACGATATTGTTCTGGGCGGTGGTGTTACCGCCGATATAGGCTACCGGGCTATCGGGCGCATCGTAATAATTCCAGTACCAGTAGAGTCGTGAGCCTTCGAAGTCCATGGGCAGCAAACGCCCTGGCTGCTCGAAAAAATTTGAAAAGCCAAGAATCGGGTTTTCAAGCAGGTTTACCAGAACCAGATCTGACTGGCGCAACTTGACTCCGGCCTGCTGCAGACGCTGCGGCATGACCTTTTCGAGACTGATGAGCGACATGGTGCGCCCCATGGCCTTGATGCGGTCATTGGCTTCACCGATCGAGCTTGAATAAAGCTGATTCTGGTGAATATCACGCATGTCGAACCAGTTGAAAAAATTGTCTTCTCCAGGTTTTGAGCCATTGTAAAGTCTTACAGCGTTGTTCAGTTCATCATAACCCTTATTGAGACTGCTTTTCCAGCCAGTGTTGCGATAAAAAGCCTCAAAGGCCGCATGAATCTGCCGCTCTTTTTTAACAAAACCGGAATCTATTTCGAGCAGCAGATCGAGAATTCCTCTGCGGGCTTCGTTTTCGAGAACGGTTCGGCGGTCCTGAAGTCCGTTGTAACCAAGCATGAAAAGTCCGAGTATCGGAAGATACACGGCAAACAGGAAAATACCGACAAGCTTGATGCGAATCGACATCCAGACTGTTTTTTGTGAGAAAAAAGAGCGGTAAAGGTGTGTGAGCCCGATACCGGTGCATAAGATGGCGGCGAAAATCGTCAGCAGGCGAAGCAGCAGAAATATTGACGGAGAGAATGGCTGCCCGATGAGAACGGGTGCTGCGCCGCCGGAAAACTTTTTCCAGAGGTAGTTTGCGTGAAAAAAGACGCCCTGCTCGTCACTGTCGGTGCGGGTAAACAATTCTGCAACCGGGAATACGGACTTTTCACCTGCCGGGTTATCCGTGGCCGGGCTCAATAACACCGGAGTTTCGTGAGAATTCAGTCTGTTGGCCATGTCTGAAAATACGGCCCTGGAGTCTGAAGAAAGCTCAACAAAAGCAATAACTCCGAATTTGGCGCTTTCCATGCGGCGATGATATAAAAGCCCGGCTATTCCGAAGTTGTCAGTTGGCAGACAGCGGTCATTTTCTTTTTCGGCGGTGGTTATGCGGAATTCCTTGCCGAGAATATGGGCAATTTCGGGTCGGCGACCATGGCGGTTTATACCTGGCTCCTTATGCAGAGCTCTCCAGAGATATTGCATCGGTGCCTTTGATTTTTCGGGTGCCAGGCCAATGTCGACAAGTTCTCCGGCGCTGTCGAAGACAAACAGATGAAAATCCTGACCGACACCGGCAGCTGTCTGCTTATAACAGTTTTGCAATTTCTGCAGGCTGTCGGCCCGGGCGGTAGAGACTTCATGGGTGAGATGCTCGAGCAGAGGCAGCATCGTTTCAGCCATTTTCTGAAACCGCGGGGTAAAGAAGGCTCCGGCATCCAGGCTGGCAAAAAGATCGCGGGCCCGCGCCTCGATCTGGGCTGCGGCAGTGCGGTGCGCCATTTCCTTCTGCCCTTCGATTATATGCAGAATCAGCAGCAACGAGCAGAGCATGGGTATTATGACCAGCAGGGCACCGGCAAACACAAAACGTATTAAATCTGGTCTGTGCTTTTTCAAGCTGGTCTCCATGGTGGATCAATAAAAAAAGCCGGGCCACGGCATGTTGTTTTCAGGCTGTGGCCACGGCTTTGTTATTATCGGTTACTTTTTCGAAGCGGTTTTTTTCTTTTCTTCGGTAGCAGTCTTGGTTTCAGCTGCCGGGGCGTTGTCGTTGAGCATACCCAGCGACTTTTTAACCTTCATGACGACTTCGGCGAAGATATCAGGGTTTTCGCGCAGGAAAAGCTTGGCATTTTCGCGACCCTGGCCAATGCGGGTGTCGCCGTATGAATACCAGGCGCCGGATTTCTGGATAATGTTGGCGGTTTCGGCGATTTCGAGCACTTCGCCTTCGGTCGAAATGCCCTGGCCGAACATCATGTCGAATTTGGCCTTTTTGAAAGGGGGAGCTACCTTGTTTTTGACGACTTTGACTTCGGTAACGTAACCGGTTGGCTCATCGCCTTCCTTGATCTGGTCTTTGCGTCTGATGTCGAGGCGCACTGAAGAGAAGAATTTGAGGGCACGACCACCGGGGGTGGTTTCGGGGTTGCCGAACATGACGCCGATCTTTTCGCGGATCTGGTTGATGAAAATGCAGACGCAGCGTGATTTGCTGACCACCGGGGTCAGTTTGCGCATCGCCTGTGACATCAGGCGGGCCTGCATGCCGACCGTGGCATCGCCCATGTCGCCGTCGATTTCGGCTTTGCTCGTAAGAGCGGCAACCGAGTCGACGATGATGATGTCGATGGCATTGCTTCTGACAAGCATTTCGGTGATTTCGAGGGCTTCTTCACCGCTGCTGGGCTGTGCGATAAGCAGATTTTCGGTGTCAACGCCGAGCTTTTTTGCATAGTTGGGGTCGAGGGCGTGTTCTACATCGATGAAAGCGGCGGTGCCGCCGGCCTTCTGGGCCTGGGCGACCGAATGCAGAGCAACTGTCGTCTTACCCGAAGATTCGGGCCCGAAGATCTCGACGATACGGCCGCGGGGCATGCCGCCAACGCCAAGAGCGTAGTCGAGCGACAGCGAGCCGGTCGGGATCGATTCGACCTGCAGGTGTCTCGAACTGCCAAGGCGCATTACTGCGCCTTTGCCAAACTGCTTTTCAATGCCGGAAATTGCAGTTTCGAGTGATTTCATGCGGTCGGTATTCGTGTTTATCATCTGTTTGGTTTCAGCCACTTTTTGAGTGCCTCCTGATTTTGTATGTCTCAGAATAACATAACGTCCTTACCTAAAGCAAAAAACTGACTGCCGGCAAAGCCTTTTCAACAGCGGAACTTGACAAAATCCGCAAAAAAGCCGAAGATGCTGTCGCAAAATTAAATATAAATATTTATTGGTCCAATGAATTGATAATACGGATTTAATAATTGCGAGGCGAGAAGACGGGATTGCTTTTTCGGAAGCTTGTTTTGCACAGGAT
>DAOQWI010000121.1:0-10198 GCA_035342015.1 Candidatus Ozemibacteraceae bacterium
CGGCCATCAGTGAAAGCATGCAGAAAAACTTTACTAAGACCGCGGTCTTTGGCGAGCTTGAGAATAGCGGCAATGTGATCGATATGGCTGTGAACGCCGCCATCAGAAACAAGGCCGTAAAGGTGCAGCGCCTTGCCTGAGGCTTTAACACGATCGATAACTTCTACCATAGCCTTGTTTTCAAAGAACGAACCATCTTCAATAGAGCGGTTGATGCGGGTGATATCCTGATAAACAACCCGGCCGGCACCAATATTGAGGTGACCGACTTCTGAGTTTCCCATTTGGCCGACAGGCAGACCAACATCAAGGCCTGAAGCGCCGAGGCGGGTAAATGGGCGTTCTGCAAAAAGCTTGTTGATGAATTCCGGGTTGGCAGCGTGAACCGCATTACCTTCGGTTTTTTCAGACAGGCCAAAGCCATCAAGAATGATCAGCAATACTCTTGGTTTTGATTCCATTTTAGCAACCTTGAAAACAAGTTAGGGAAATACCTTACGGGATTTGCGGATTATAACCACGCCGGACTGTTTCTGTCAAATCTTTGTGCTGAAGCGCTTTTCGCAGACCGGCAATTGACTTTAAGCATCGGCTCTGCTATTAGTCATGCTTATGATCATTGCCGGATTAGGAAACCCCGGGGCCGAATATGCCAACACCCGTCATAATGCCGGGTTCTGGGCTGCAGATGCAATTGCAGCCCGGTTGCGCGCGACTTTTTTGCCCTGGAAAAACCACTCGCTGGTCGGCGAACTGACTCTGCATGGTCAGGCCCATCTGCTCATCAAGCCCCAGACTTACATGAACCTTTCAGGCGAAGCCATTGCAGCGCTGATGCTCGAAAATAATATTGCCCCGGCCGACCTGCTGGTAATTGTCGACGACATCAATCTGCCGACCGGACGCATAAGAATAAGGGCGTCTGGAAGTGACGGCGGGCACAACGGCCTGAAATCGATCATCAATCATATCGGCAAAAATTTCTGGCGACTGCGTATTGGTGTTGGGCAACCGATGGGCGAAGGGCAGACCCCTCATGACAATCTGGTTTCGCATGTTCTCGGCTCTGTGTCGCCTGCTGAACTTGAAATTTTTCACAAGGTTCTGCATGAAATGCCGGATATAGCGGCAATGTGGTTGCTTGGCATGGGCAACAAAGCCATGACAAAGTATAACGGCATTGACTTCACCGCCCCTGAAGAATAGTGATTTTTTATTGTTTTTGCGCTATTGCATTATAATTGCAGCTGCTTTATAATGGCTCTGATTTGTAACTGATGAGGTTGCTGATGCAAGATGTCACCAATTTAACAAGAACTCAGCTTGACGCGCTCAGAGAAATCGGGAATATCGGGTCAGGAAATGCTGCCAGCGCGCTGGCGCAGTTTCTCAACCGCAAAATCGATATGGCGGTACCGAGTGCATCAATAATGGACTTCAAAGCCATTCCAGCCATCATTGGCGGTCCGGATAAGACCGTCATGGGCATTTTTCTGAAGGTCATGGGCGAAATTTCGGGCCGCTTTCTGCTGCTGATACCCGAAAAAACTTCTCTCAAACTCCTTCACACTCTCATTCCCGGGTGCGAAATAGACACCCCGCTGAAAATGGGCGAACTCGAAAGTTCGTGCATGCGCGAAGTCGGCAATATCCTGGCAGGTGCCTTTCTCAACGCCCTGTCAGTTATCACCCAGACTCCCATGCTGAATTCGCTGCCATCGATGACCTTCGATATGGCCGGTGCCATGATCGATTCAATCGTGGCTGATATGACAGCAATCAGCGACAAGGTACTGATGATAGAAACTTCATTTATCGAAAGTGAAGAGGATCTGCGGATTCACATTTTCCTGCTTCCTGACCCCGCTTCACTGCAACTCTTACTCAAGAAAATCGGAGTCGTCTAAAAGCATGTCCGCAGTTATCCCCGTCGGAATGGCCGAACTGAAAATCGCCAGAAGCCCTGAGCAGCTGGTGGTATATGGCATCGGGTCGTGTGTAATCGTTTCTCTTTATGACCCAAAATCAAAATCAGGCGGTCTCGCCCATGTAATGTTGCCAGATTCAACCGGTATTGACCCGAAGGTCATCAACCCGGTCAAATTTGCCGACACTGCTGTTCCCGCCCTTTACGAGACACTTACCGGCTCCGGCGCTTTTAAAAGTTCTCTGGTAGCCAAAATAGTTGGTGGCTCAGAAATGTTCCCGCCAACTGAAGATTTCGAAAACAATATCGGCCGCGACAATACCGAGGCCGTAAAAAAAGCCCTGAAAAAACTCAACCTGCCCCTGATCGCCGAAGATACCGGTGGTCGACGCGGGCGATCAATCGAGTTTGACCTTGAAAGCGGCATTATCAGGCTTTCAATTCTGGGCGAAGAACTCCGGGAGATCTGATGTCACGACTTTCAATGTTGATGGGCTTATTCATGGCTGTGACCGTAACCGGCATTGTCATGATACTCGCCATCATGGGAAAAGTCGCCACCGGCACCATCATCTATCGCGGCATTCTGGTTTTCTTCATGTTCGGAGTTCTCGGAGCAGTGTTTGGCAGCTTCCTCGAAGTTGTGCTGATGCCGATTACCACCGAAAAAGAAACGGAAAAACTCAAAAGTGAACTTTTACTTGAAGACGCGCAGCTGCAGAAAGAACTGGGCGACCTTCTCGATGAAGACAAAAGCTTGAAAAATACCTTTGGCACCCCTACCGATGAGTCATGGCCGGGCAATGCCAGTAATGGCAACAGTTCGGCTGCAGTCTCATAAGGCGGCCAGTCACGGAGGGATGATGTGAATAAAGAACTTCTGGTAGGAAAAGAAACTCAGGAAATTACTGATCCCAAGCTGAAGGCCCGCCTTCAGGATGAGGAAGATCAGAAACTCTGGGAACAATACCGCACCACCCACGATCAGCGCATCAAAGATGCTCTGATCATGAAATACGCCTCTTTTGTCAAGTATGTTGCCGGCCGCATTGCCGTCAACCTGCCAAGCAACGTCGAATTTGACGATCTCGTCAGCTACGGTATCCTTGGCCTGATCGACGCTATCGACAAATACGATTCTGAGCGCAACGTCAAGTTCAAAACCTACGCCAAAACCCGTATTCGCGGCGCGATTTTCGACGAACTGCGTATTCTCGACTGGACACCCAGATCGATCCGCCAGAAAGCCCGCAAGCTCGAAAAGGCTTACGCCAAGCTTGAAGGCAAACTTGGCCGCGACGCCAAAGACGAAGAAATCGCCGAGTATCTCAATATCGATATTTCTGAGCTGCACAAGCTTTTTGACGAAACCAAAAAATCTCTGCTGCTCTCTCTCGATGAAATTTTTTATGACGATGACGAAGGTTCATCGAGATTCGACTTCGTCGAAGACGAAAAAAGCGACAATCCTCAGAGCAAAATCGAAGAAGCCGAAGCGAAAAAGATTCTTGCCGACGCCATCTCCAAGCTTTCTGACCGGGAACGCATGGTCATCACCCTTTACTACTATGAAGAACTGACCTCAAAAGAAATCGGTAAAATTCTCGGCGTTTCTGATTCACGCGTATCGCAGCTGCATACCAAAGCTATTCTGCGCCTGCGCGGTCGCCTCAGCCGCATCAAAGATGCCCTGATGCAGACCTGATTCTCAGAGAGCTGACACTAACAGTCTTTTGCACAGCTCACAAAACAGCCCAAAAGAAAAGGCTGCCGGATAAACCGGCAGCCTTTTTGTTTGCCTGGCCCCTATTTTTCAGGCCTTTTCCGTATCTTCTTCGTCGAGTTCAATCACCACGTTGCCTTCAGAATGTTCCTGGGCGCCTTCGATCTTGAACTGTTTGATCAGTTCGCGCAGTTCTTCTGATTTAGCAGCCAGCTGACTGAACTTTTCATCATTTTTTAACGAGCCCAGACGGGTCGAAATATCGTCAGAAAGGGACTTTGCCTTCGCAAGGGTGGTTCTGAACTTTTTGAGCAGGTCGTTCAGGGCAGTTGCAAGTTCTTTGAGGTTGTCGCTGCGGCGCAGACTCACTTCAAAGGTCAGATCGCCTTCGGTAATACGCTGAATACTTTTTTCGAGTTTATAGGCCGGGCCAGCAGTCTGATGCGAATACATGACGCTGACAATGAACACGATAATGACGTTAACAAAAATCAGCACCATCAGTCTGGGCCAGAACTCAGTGACAAAGTGCTGCAGTGTCGCAGTCAGACTCCTGGCCTCTACAAGGGTAGTGCTGGTTGAAACGAAGTAAGAACCCAGCACATAGATGTTGCAGGCGGTAATAACAGCCACCAGAAAAGCAAGCAGCAGAATAGTACCGGCAAAGCGGCTCTGCATGTCTTTCGAAATAAAATAATTCTTTCGCTGACTCAAATTAAACCCTCCTGTAGAGGCGAATAGATAACCGCTAATCATCTTACTCAACCACTGTTTTTTTGTCAACGCGAATTCTGGCGGCAGGCGCAAGAATTACACCCCGGCGCTACAAAATCATGCATAATGGTGCGATTCATGACTCACGGTGGTAGAATGGTGCAGGCCGTCCGGTTTTAACAAACTGTCTGACCACGCAAATCTATTTCGGAGGCACAATAAATGCTTTTGAGATCTTCTGGAAAAGCGGCTGCACTGTTTGTGCTGCTGGCCATTTTTTCTGCCAGTCTGCAGGCATTCGGGCCAACCATCACCCAGAATGGCACCTGGCAGTCGATAAGCTCGTTTCAGGTAATTCAGGCCCGCATAAATGACCAGAATGAACAGGTCTGTCTGCCCCGCATCATGTTCAAAGACGAAGTCGATCAGAATCTTCTCAAAGAACAGATCAAAAAAGGTATCCCCAGCCAGGAAGCGATTTTTCACCTTTACCACGACGGTCTCGGTTCGCCCAAAAAGCAGGGCGGCATGTATTACGCCTCTGACGTTTTCCTCAAAGACATGAAGGTCACCTACACCGGCTTTCTGCGTAAGCTCGGCTATGATTTCAAGGTAAGCAGCACCCCCGCATTCGAAGATAAGGAATTCATCCGTGATGTACTCTACAGTCGCCACATCAACACTGCCATGACTGCCCAGCAGGAAGCAGATAAAAAGAATGGCGGAAAATCAGGCGAAAAGCCTGCAGCCACACCAAACAAGTCAACGATGCGCGTCACGACAATATTTGACGTGCTGCCGGCTGGCGTTATTCCGCCGAGAATCAGAGCCCAGCAGGAGGAAATCGCCCGCCGCGTCAACGCCCTCAAAGGGCGCCCCTACGAAACCGAGATAGTTCAGATCGACCCGCTGCGCTGGGCTGCCGGGCGCATGGGCCTGATCCGTGAAGATGGCACTATCAGTGGCGCCAACGTCGAAGGTCAGAAACCTGAGCTTATGATCAGAGTGCCTGCGGTTGCCGGCTGGCTCAATGCCGACATGATCAAAGAGCTGAATAGTCAGCCATGCGAATTTGTGCTGCAGCGAAACGGCATGGGACTGGAAGTTGTCGACAACGGCCGTTACCTGTTGCGCGACATTTATTTCAACAACCTCAAACTCAGCTGGGAAGAGTGGCTGCAGAAACACAGTCAGACATGCCCTGAATTTGCTGAAAAGCCCGAATACGCCACCGGAACCATACCCCTTGAAGTAAAGCTGATTTCGGGCAAATGGGAAGCCATGAAGGCGCCGGTTCTCTGCGAAATAATCTTTGCCAGATCCACGCCTCTTAATGGCCAGCGTGAGCTTTTTCGGGTATTTCCCCCTGACCCCCGCCCCAAAGATTTTGCCGCTTTCGCCACAAAATTCAACGGCATTTTCAAGGGCCGCGACGCCGACATTTCGATGCTGGTATGCCCAGATGGCAGGCCATATCACGAGATTGGCCAGAAGCGCGCCCGCCGCATCTATTTCCCGAGCGAGAAAAATACTCTAGATATGCTGCAGAACGCGGTCATGACCGGACAACTCAAGTAATTTGACGTCGCCGCAACTGATGCGGTAGCTTGTCTGATGAAAATTTATCTGAATGGAGAGATTGAATGAACAACGCAGTCTACAAAATCGATATACCCGCCAATGAACCGATTCTTGGCTACCTGAAGGGCTCAAAAGAAGAAAAGGCCCTCGCCGCTGAACTGCAGCGCCAGTCAGAAACCGTAATCGAAATTCCGCTCATTATCGATGGCAAAGAAGTTAAAACCGGCAAAATCGGCGAATTCAGAATGCCATGCGACCATAAACACGTTCTTGCCCGTTATCACATGGCCGGCGAAAAAGAAGTAAAAATGGCCATCGACGCAGCCTGTAAAGCCCAGCAGACCTGGTGCAACGTTCCCTGGCAGGACCGCGCCGCCGTAGCGCTCAAAATCGCCCGCCTGATCGCTGATAAATACCGCGCCGTTATTAACGCTGCCACCATGCTCGGTCAGGGCAAAAACATCTTCCAGGCCGAAATCGATTCAGCCTGCGAAACCATCGACTTTCTGCGCTTCAATGCCAGCTTCATGTCGCAGATTTATTCTGAACAGCCGGTCTCTGATGCAACCCAGATGAACCGCCTCGAATACCGCGCCCTCGAAGGTTTCGTTTTTGCGGTTTCGCCGTTCAACTTCACCGCCATCGCCTCAAACCTCAGCATGTCACCCGCGATCATGGGCAACGCCGTGGTCTGGAAACCGGCCACCACCGCTATTCTTTCGAACTACTACCTGATGCAGATATACAAAGAAGCCGGTCTGCCCGATGGCGTCATCAACTTTCTGCCCGGTCAGGGTTCGCTTATCGGCAATGTCGTGTTTGCTGACCCGCGCCTGGCAGGCATTCACTTCACTGGTTCAAGTTCGACCTTCAATTCACTCTGGCTCGAAGTTGCCAAAAATCTCGCCAATTACCGCTCTTACCCGAAAATCGTCGGCGAAACCGGCGGCAAGGACTTTATCGTTGTGCATGAATCAGCCGATATCGACACGGCTGCCACCGGTATCGTCAGAGGTTCTTTTGAATATCAGGGCCAGAAATGCTCGGCCTGCTCACGCGTCTACGCCCCCGCTTCAAAATGGCCAGCCATCAAAAACAAGATTCTCAACATGCTCAGTGAAATCAAAATGGGCGATGTCCGCGATTACAACAACTTCGTCAACGCCGTAATCGACGAGAAATCTTTCGACTCGATCATGGCCTACATCGAAAAGGCCAAAACCGATAAAGCGGCAAAAATTGTCGCCGGCGGCAAGGGCAGCAAAGAAAAAGGCTATTTCATCGAACCGACCGTCATCGAAACCACCGATCCGAACTTCGTCACCATGCGCGAAGAAATCTTTGGCCCGGTCGTCACCGTTTACGTCTATGAAGATGCTAAATTCGAAGAAGCCCTCAAACTCTGCGACGGCACTTCGCCTTACGCTCTCACCGGCGCCATTTTCGCCCGCGACCGCATGGCGATTCTGAAAGCTGCCGACATGCTGCGTTACGCTGCCGGCAACTTCTACATCAACGACAAGTGCACCGGTGCCGTGGTTGGCATGCAGCCCTTCGGCGGCGGCCGTGGTTCAGGCACCAACGACAAGGCCGGCGCCATGCTGAACCTGCTGCGCTGGACCTCACCCCGCGCCATCAAAGAAACTTACGTCGCTCCGACCAACTATCCGTATCCATACATGGATTGATCCACAGAATGCCACAGGGGCCCGGTTTTCCGGGCCCCTGTTTTTTTTATCGCAGATACTGGTGTGTTCTGTCAGGAATAAGCAAGGTTCAAGCCTTCATCGATCGCCGCCCAGAGAGTTTCGACGCCCTCAAGGCCGACAGAAATTCTTACCAGACCTGGCGTAATACCACGTTTCAGACGATCCTCTTCGGGAACGCCAGAATGTGTCATCGAAGCCGGGTGCTGAAAATAGGTTATGGCGCTGCCAAGACTGACCGCCAGCTCAGCCGGTGTGGTGTAAGAAGCGAAATAGTCCATCAGGCGACGACCTGGTTCGAACCCGTCTTTCAGCTCAATGGCAATCATGCCGCCGGCCAGCCGCATCTGCTTTTTTGCCAGCTCATAATGCTCGTGTGAAGGCAACCCGGGGTAGAAAACCCGCTGAACTCTCGGGTGCTTTTCGAGACGCTTTGCCAGCTCGAGCGCACTGGCGCACGCCCTTTCCATGCGCAGATGCAGCGTCTGCAACCCCTGCGAATTGAGCCAGGAATCGAACGGGCTCGGTGTCGGGCCAAAATCTTTATAAATATGAAAAAGGTGATCACTCATGAATTCGTATGGCCCGATCACGACGCCGGCAACACTGGTTGAATGGCCGTTGACATACTTGGTCAGGCTCTGAATGACGATATCGGCGCCCAGCCTGAAAGGCTGCTGCAGATATGGAGTTGCGAATGTGTTGTCGATGACCAGCGGTATGCCGTGCGCCTGCGTGATTTTTGAGATCGCTTCAACATCTGAAAGGCGCAGGGTCGGATTATCTGGCGTCTCAAAGAACACCATCGCCACTTTCGGATTCTGCTCGATAACCCTCTTCACCTCTTCAGTGCGCGTAGTGTCGACAAAGTGGGTTTTGATGTTGAATTTTTCAAGAGTGCGGAAAAAGCTGTCGGTGCAGCCGTAGACACTGCCGCAGACAATTTCGTCACCGCTGCGCACCAGCGCCATGGTGGTGCATGAAATCGCAGCCATACCAGACGAGCAGACGAGTGAAGCAATTGTTGGCCTGCGTTCGTCGGCCGCCAGAGCCGCATCGATGATGTGCTGGCAGTCAAGCATGAACAGGGCTTTTTCGAGATATTCGGTCGTCGGGTTGCCAAGGCGGGTATAAATGCGGGCAAACGGCTTTTCGCCGCTTTTTGAAACACCCAGAAACCTGTCAGCACCATCTTTAACATTGCGAAAACTGAAGGTCGATTTCTGCACAATGTTTGGCAGACCAATACCTACGCCTGTCGACGCGAAACGGTCTGCCGACATGAATTTTTCACCCGTCCGGGCGTATTTTTCCTTGCGCTCAACCCATCCGGCAAACCATGAATGCTGTGCCATTCCTTACCTCCAAATTTATGTCTGTATTAAAACTAGTCTAGCCCTTAATGTTGAACAGGTCAACCCGCATCAACACAGGCCACAGCTTTTTTCAGAAAAAGGTGGCAAAACCGGCTGTTCAAGAGTATCATGCAGGCACCTAAAAAATTAAACAAGGAGGCGCCAATCATGAACCAGGATTCTGACGATCATGAACGGGAATACCGTTACTCAGACCAGCGGCTACTTTCTGGCCGGGCTGATAGGCGCCCCGGTATACAGTGAGTCTGGCCGACAATCTGGCAGAATAGTCGATTTTACCCTTTCGCTGCGTAACAACTGGCCATGCTTTGACCAGGCAGTTATCTTCGACTTCAATTCAGCTTCTGAAAAAATCGCTGCAAAAAGCTGTTTCAGCAGCTTTTCGCCCGAAAAATTCGTTCTGTCGACCTCGGCACACGATCTGCCGGCTTATGTTGCCAGGCCGGAGCAGCCAGTCGCCAGCGAACTCTGGGATAAATCGGTTATTGACACGGTCAACGTGCGCACCGTTCAGGTCAACGACCTTGAGGTAGTTACCGACGAAACCGGCGAAATCTGGGTCAGCGGCATTGACATCAGCCTCAGAGGCGCCATGCGCCGACTCGGCCTCGAAAAATGGGTCGGTCCGCTGCTGAACCGGCTTGGTTATGTTCTGCAGCCAGACACCATCGCCTGGGACAAAATCATCGGTTTCAACGATCATTTCTCTGCTCTGACAACCGAGATCACTTCAGATAATTTCCAGAACCTGCACCCGGCCGACCTTGCCGAAATTCTCGAAGAACTCGAAGATTCTGAGCGCATCTCGATCATCGAAACCCTCGATGAAGACGTGGCTGCCGAAACCATCGCCGAAGCCGATTCAGAAACACAGCTGCAGATCATCGAACAGCTCGATACCGAGACCGCTTCTGAGATCATCGAAGAAATGGACCCGGATGAAGCGGCCGACCTTCTGCAGGACATGGACCAGGACCGCGCCCGCGAGATTCTCGACCACATGGATCTCGACGAGGCCAGCGATGTAAGAAAGCTGCTCGAACACGACGAATACACTGCCGGCGGTATCATGACCACCGAGTATGCAGCGATCTACGAAGACTTCACAGTCGCGAACGCCTTTTCCCACATGCGACTCGTCGCAGCTGACATCGAAATTATCTATTACATG
>DAOQWI010000122.1:0-10161 GCA_035342015.1 Candidatus Ozemibacteraceae bacterium
TACATCGCCAACCAGCGGTGTTCATTATATTCGCGAACTGGTTGCTCATACCGAAAAGATAGGGGTTGGCCGCATTGCCAGTATTTCAGGCCGCTATTATGTCATGGATCGCGACAATCGCTGGGAAAGAGTGGAAAAGGCGTATCTGGCCATGGTACATGGCGTCGGTAATCGTGCTTCAGATCCGGCAGTCGCCATGGAAGCCTCCTATAAGGTTAACGTGACCGATGAATTCGTTGTGCCGGTGGTTATCGAAGAAAACGGCACCCCCGTCGCCACCATCGACGATGGCGATGCGATTCTTGCCTTCAATTTCAGAGCCGACCGTATGCGGCAGATTACCAGAGTTTTCACTGCCCCGGAATTCAAAGAATTCAAGCGCCGCGAAATGAAGGTCGATTACGTAAGTTTTACCCATTATTCAGATGAATTCTCCTTCCCGATTGCTTTTCCGCCACAGCGGCTCGATGAAGTTCTCGGCGAAGTGCTTTCGCGAAAAGGTCTTGCGCAGCTGCGTCTGGCTGAAACCGAAAAATACGCGCATGTGACTTATTTTACCAATGGTGGTTATGAGCCGCCGTTTCCACTCGAAGACCGCCACATGGTGCCTTCGCCGAAGGTTAAAACCTACGATCTCAAACCCGAAATGTCGGCTTTTGAGGTTAATGAATTTCTGGTTGAGCGCCTCAAATCAGAAAAATACCAGTTTATTATGGTCAACTTCGCAAATTGCGACATGGTTGGTCACACCGGCATCATGGAAGCCGCGATGAAAGCGGTCAACACTGTCGATTGCGTTCTCGCCAAAGCTATTCCGCTTGCCTATGAGCTTGGATATGATTGTCTGATCACTGC
Source organism: Candidatus Ozemibacteraceae bacterium (assembly GCA_035342015.1). Taxonomy (GTDB): domain Bacteria; phylum Muiribacteriota; class Ozemobacteria; order Ozemobacterales; family Ozemobacteraceae; genus Rifleibacterium. The sequence continues at coordinate 856 of DAOQWI010000122.1, forward strand.
TGACCATGGTAATGCCGAACAGATGGTCGATGAAGAGACCGGTGAAGCTTTTACCGAGCACACTGTCAACCCGGTGCCTTTCTGCCTGCTGTCAAGATCTTCGGTTGAACTGCGCCCGTCCGGTAAACTCTGTGATATCGCTCCAACCGTTCTCGAGCTTATGGGCATCGAAAAACCTGCCGCCATGACCGGCCGCTCTCTTATCGCCAAAAAAAAGTGACAATTCAGGATGAATCTTCAGCATAATGCCGGAAAGGGTTTTCTGTTCATTGTTTCCGGGCCTTCCGGGGTCGGAAAGACCGTGTTGTGCAATGCCATCGTCGAAAAATTCGCTCCGGCAGTGGTTTATTCGATTTCTACAACTTCGCGCGCACCACGCGGCGGCGAAACTGATGGTCAGGAATATAATTTCTGCTCGCCAGATCAGTTTGAAGCTTCTATCAAACGTGATGAATTCGCTGAGTGGGCGTTTGTACACGGTAACTACTATGGCACGCCACGTCGTTTTCTGACTGATAACCTCGATGCGGGTCGGCATGTGATTCTTAATATCGACGTTCAGGGTGCGATGAAAATTCGTGATTCATACCCGGAGGCAGTGATGATTTTTATTCTGCCGCCGACTTTCGAAGAACTTGAGAGCCGCATACGCAAACGCAACATGGACAGCGAACATTCCCTGCAGCATCGCCTCGAAAATGCCCGCCAGGAACTGAGTTATCGCGATCAGTACAAGCATGCGATAGTTAACGACAATCTCGAAGTTGCCAAACGCGAATTGATCAGAATTTTTGCCGATTATATCGGTGCCGGTACCGAGGTGTCGCAGGTCTGAAAGCCCTGATGCCGTGTTTTTTGCCGCGGTTTTGTGCCATTGACACCTTCTAAAGTGATTCTTATAATTTAGGAAGCTTCAGTAATTCGACCACCCTTCAAAGGTGCAGGAGGCTTTATATCATGAATCGTACAGTGCTTTGCTTCCTTTTCGTTTTTTGTCTGCTGTCTTTCTCTTCTGCCTGGGCTGAGCCGGTAAAACTTGTGGCGCTCGACGCAAAACTCGAGATTCTCAGCGGCCAGATCAAGTTGACCCGCGTGGGCAGCACCAAAACCGATGTTATTACTCAGTCGTGCGAACTTTATGCCGGCGACCTGCTCGAAACCTTGCGCGAGTCTAAGGCGTCGCTGGTTTATGCTGATGGTACAACCATGCGCATCAAAGAAAGAACTCTCGTCGAAGTTCAGCCGATGAGCATCAAGGTTTTCAAGGGCAAGACCTGGTATAAATTCACCAAGCGCGGTACTGAATTCAGGATCGAAACCCCGACTCTCGTCGCCGGCATTCGCGGCACTGAATTCGAAGTGGCCGTTTCTTCACGCAAGAAATCTTCGATTTCGGTCATGGAAGGCGCAGTAGCGGTTAACAGCATCGCCAAAGGCAAAGGTCTGGTGCTGCGCCCCGGTTTCGCAACTCACTGTGAGCCTGGTGATACACTGGTTCCGGCTTACAAATTCAATGTTGAAATGAAGAATGCCGAATGGGCCGCCGCTGAATGGCAGCAGAGTGCCGCCGGTGCCGAAGATGTTAACAGCCTCTACATCAAATACGTGAACTTCAAGAACGAATTTGGCGCCGATGACGCCAGAACCCTCGAAGCCCTGCAGGCCCTCAAAAAAGCTCAGACCAATAAAAAATAAGCTTTAAGCAGTTGTAAAAAACAGGCCCCGGCGATTTGCCGGGGCCTGTTTTTTCTATTCATCCCAGTCGCGTTTCTGGCGCTGGCTTTTTTTGAAACTGGTCTGTTTTTTGTGGTTGATGCGGTTTTCGACCGAAGCTTTCGTCGGCCGGGTTGCGCGCCTGACTTTGGGTGGCTTGAGTGCCTTGAGAATCATTTCGCGCAGTTTCTGGCAGGCGTCGTCGAGATTGCGATACTGCTCGCGGTAACGCTGACTGGTGATGATGATCGTATTCTCTGAATCGACGCGGTTGCCGGCGATTTTCAGCAGCCGCTGCACGACCGGCATGCTCAGTTGCCCGCATGATTCAGGGCGAAAGCGCAGCTCGATGCAGGTGGCGACCTTATTAACGTTCTGGCCGCCGGGGCCTGACGATCTGACCGCACTGATTTCAAGCTGTTCAGCTGGAATGGTTATGTAATCGTTGATTATCAGAGGTGTATTCATTTTTTTCGTTCTCCTGTAAGCCAGGTTACTGCCGGTTGAACCTGCAGCCGGCTCATGCAGCCAGTTGAGCCACAACTGGCACAGCGGCCATCACAGTCGGCGATTTCTGGTTTGATTATCAGGCTGTTGCAGCCGACCGGGCCCCAGCGCTTCGGTGTCATGGCCGCAACTGGCGGGAAAAACGCGGCGCAGGGAAGCTGCAGCGCAGCTGCGAGGTGCAGTGGGCCGGTTGAGCCGCCACAAAATGCCGAACAGCCGGCAAATACAGCGGTGAGAGCCGCGAGGTCTGAAAGGCCGCTGGCGAAAGCAAGTCGGCCCTGAATCGGTTCCGGAAACTGCTGGCGCAGAGCTTCTTCGCCCGGGCCAAGACTGACGAGCACCGGCACATCGTTTTGCAGCAGCCCGGCAACTACCTGCGCATACATGGCAGTCGAAATATTGTGAGCCGAGCCGCCGTGCCCGGGGTGAACGATCACTGGCCTGCGACCGGCCATGCCAGCCTGAGCGAGGAATGCCATCCCGTCGGCAATCAGTTGCTCAGGCAGCTTGAACACCCATGGCGAAAAATCTACAGCCGGAACAATGCCGCTCAGCAGGTCGAGATTGTATTCGAACTCGTGTTTTTCGTTGCGTGAACGCTTTTGCACCCGCCGGTCGTTGAGAAACAGCTGAAAAATGTTTGAGGCCCGCCCGACCCGGCGCCTGATCCCGGCCCGCCAGGCGGCAATAATACTGCGGCCGGCAGGGTGAACGATTACCGCCAGATCAAAGCGTTCTTTGCGAAAAGCTTCTGCCAGAGGCGAGCACCAGAGCCCGGCCGGGTAGCTGTCATCGAGGATTATTTCATCGATTTCGCAGGCCAGTCGTGCCAGAGGGGCAGTGTAACTGCGCACATGTGCAATGAGCCGGCTCTGTGGAAAAGCCTTTTTCAGTTCCCTGAATATCGGGAGGGTGAGAATGAAATCACCGGCCCGGTCGGTACGCGAGACAATAATTCTCTCAGGCTGCATCTGAACCCCCGGTCAGGCGGGTGAGCTCTGCATAAACGGCTTCGGGCGGAATTGCCAGCATGCAGGCGTGGTCGTGCCGCGGGCAGGTTCGCTGCCGGCACGGGGCAATCGGGCAGACGCCAGAAGCAGTAACCGCAGCAAAGTTAGGGTTGAGCGGGCCGGTTCTGACCATGTCGGTCGGCCCGACCGGAACCACCGTTGGCGTTTGATACAGAGCCGCCAGATGCATCGTGCCTGAGTCATTGGCAACCAGAGCTTCGGCACGGCTGAGCAGACAGGCGAGCTCTCGCAGACTGGTGCGGCCTGCTGCGCTGATAAGAGAAGCCTTTGAACTGCGGCAGATTTCTTCGACAATGGATTGTTCGGAAGCACTGGCGGTAATGACGATCGGCAGCTGTATATTGGCGGCAACCAGATCGGCAAGGGCGGCAAAACGTTCGGGCGGCCAGCGCTTGGCAGCACCAAATGCCGCTCCAGGGGCCATGACCAGATACTTTGACGGCAGATCGAGTTTGGTTGCAAGAGCTTTAAATTCAGCATCAGGGCGGCCATACTTTTTCAATGTCGGTCGGGTCGGCTCGTTGCACAGACCGGCTTCACGGCAAAGGCCATAGTGCAGGTCGGCTTCGTGCATTTTCGTGAAATCAGCAGGCTTGGCAACCGCGCGACCGAGAAACAGACTGCGCCATTGCGCGGCATAGCCGGTACTGCCGGCAGTACCGCAGACTTTTGCCAGCATCGCGGCCCGCAACGAGTCAGGTAATACAATCGTTTGCTCTGCACCAAGACGGCGCAGGGGGCGAAGTTGCTTGTAAACCTCGTGAGGCCAGGCATTGGTGTGTATTGCGTGAATATGCAGCGGCAGTTCGAAAAGACTGTAGACTTCGGCAAGGTGCGGTCTGGTCACGACGTGGGTTTCGCCGGCCTGTGCGGCGGCAATCATTGCTGGCAGCGACATGACGATATCGCCCAGCCAGTTCAGGCCAATGACAATAATTTTCATAAAAATTTCTGCAGAAAGGTGTAAATCTGCCCGGTCGTCTGTTCGGGGTCGAGATCACGGCAGGCGAAGTGCCCTTCGGGGCAGCTGTCGTTCTGACCATGCAGACTGCAGGGTTTGCACGGCAGGTTCTTCGAGAGCACCAGAACATTATTACCCGGTACCGGCGCAAAACCGAGCGACGGGCAGGTCTGCATGAAAATCGCGGCGAGCGGTGTGTCGACGCTGCGGGCAAGATGCATCGGGCCGGAATCAGATGAGATAACGGCGGCGGCATGTCTGATAACGCCGGGCAGATGATAGAGCTCGAAGCGGTTGCGCAGGTCGAGATGCGGCCCGGAAACCGTAACAGTCGATTTCGCTGTGCCGATCAAAGCTGTCGGTAGTGGCGAATCTTTCTGCAGGTGCTCAATTATAGCCTGTGGCAACTCTTTTCCGGGCTTTGAGGCCTCGGGGTGAATCAGAATATAGTGCTTCTTCTGCAAACCTGCCGCTTCAAACACTTTTTCGCATTCAAGCAGGTATTCATCAGTCAGAATCAGCGAAGGGTCGGGCGTCGTGATTTCGACACCGCAGGTTTCGGCATACTTCTGCCAGACAGGCCTCTGGTCATAGAGCCTCAAAGGATACTGCCGGCGCAGGGCCATGAACTGCTCGCCAATCGTGCGTTTCTGGTAACTGCGGGTAATCGGGGCATTGATGAGATTGCGTAGAGCTATGGTTGCGAGTTTGCCCTGCAGATCGAAAACCGATCCGGGATTCAGTGATTTAAGTTCGCGCGCCAGCCTGATCAGACTGCCGGTGCCGGAGAATAGATGAACTTTGGCCGGCAGAAAACTGGCGAGCTGCTGCCAGCGGCTGTTTATGACCAGATGTGTTTCGATGCCGCGCACTGTCATGGCTCGCAGCGTCGGAACCGTCAGAAGAACGTCGCCCATCGCATTCAGGCGCAGAACTATTTCGCAATCAGACATGGGGCAGATAACCAAGTTGCTGCAGACTGCTGACAGTGCGGTGGCAGGCTCCTGCCATCGATTCGAGCACCTGTCTGGCGCGCGCACCCATTTCGGAAAATTCAGCAGGCTGCTGCAGCCACAGAGTAAGTGCCTGGCGCAGTTCTTCTGAGTCTTTAACCGTTTTAACGGCCCGGGCACGATTGAGAGCCATCATTTCGTAACGGAAATTGAAGGTATGCGGGCCGGTAAGAGTCGGCCGGGCATAGGCAGCCGGTTCCATCAGGTTGTGCCCGCCGCGTTTGATCAGACTGCCGCCGACAAACACGAGCGAAGAAATCGCATAAAAGTTGCGCAGCTCGCCCATCGTATCTACCAGAATCACTCTGGCTGAGCTCGAAGCGCCTTCAGAAACCTTGATAAATTCGATATTTCTTGCCCGCAGCAGCTCTTCAACTTCGTGAACCCTTTTAACATGCCTGGGGGCAATGATAACGGTTGCATCGAGCTTGTCCCACAAAGGATCGAGGGCATCCAGGATCAGGCCTTCTTCGCCGGGGTGGGTGCTGCCAAAGCAGATAAGTCGACGGTTATCATCGATACCGTATTGTCGGCGCAGGGCAACAGTGTCAGGCATCGATTCTGCAATATCGTATTTAAAGCAGCCAAGCTGCTGCTGGCGTTCTTCTTTGACACCGAGAATCTTGAAACGTCGCTGATACTGTTTTTCCTGCGGAAAAGCGAACGCCATGCCGCTAACCGCCGATTCAAAAATCGGCCAGGCCAGTCGCATCATGCGCACGCTTTTTTCGTTGATGCGCCCATTGATAATGCCGTAAGGAACGCCCTTTCGGGCAAGGGTGTCGAGCAGCAGCGGCCATATTTCGGTTTCGCTGATCAGCATGACCCTGGGTCTGACCCGTTCAATAAAAGGAACAGTGAAGGCGGGCAGCTCAATGGGCAGCAGTGTGGCAAAACCGCAGATTTCGTCTTTCTGCAGCTGTCTGAGGCCATCCATGGTGGTTGCGGTGCAGACAAGTCTTTGCCGGCCATAGATACTGGCCAGTTCTTTAAGAAAGGGGCGCAGAGTGATCACTTCGCCGAGCGAAGCGCCGTGAACCCATATTGTACCTTCGTCTGGGGCTTTGAAATCTTCTGGTAACGTACCTTTGCGCAGAGCGAATTCATTTTTGTCGATGCGACGGGGCGGAAACAGGTCGAGCAGTTCTACCACCGCCCGCAAAACCCACTGATACGTTTTCAGATAAAGTTTGCCCATGTCAGTTCCTGTTGTTATTATCGCCTGCATCTGTCTCAGAAGTCAAAATAAGTTTTGCCCACTCGTTTTCGGGAGCGTCGACAGGCTGAGTTTTCCAGCGTCGGTGCAGCCAGAACCAGTTTTGCGGCTGCTGCCTGATGATTTCTTCAAGTCGGGCAGTGAAGTCGCTGGTTAATTGCTGTTGACCGCGAATATCGTTGCTGTACTGCCCTGGATAAATCGGCTGCCAGATTTTGATCAGATGTCTGCCGCCAAAGTCAGGGAAACAGGCCAGCGGAACAATGGGTGCGCCGGTTTTAAGCGATATCTGCGCCGGCCCGGTCGGTGCCGAGGCCCAGCGTCTGAAAAATCTGACAAATATGCCCTGTTTGCCGTTATCCTGATCGATCATCAGTGCCAGAATATTGCCCTGACGCAGCGATTTCAGTATTTCACGAATGCCATAACCGGAGTCGGTGGTTTTTGCTCCATGCCGGCCGCGCATTTCTTCGAACCAGGCATCGACGTAGGGGTTGTTCTGCCGGCGAACCACGGTGGTGACCTTGAAGCCATTGATTGCCAGCCAGGGCGGCACCAGTTCCCACAGCCCAAAGTGCCCGGAAACAATTATTGCGCCTTTGTTCAGAGCGAGTGCAGTTTCAAGATTTTCGAGCCCTTCGACCCTTATTTTTGCCTTAAGTTCTTCGTTGCTGAAGAATTTAAGGCCGGCCATCTCGAACGCGTTGAGAAGAAAGCTTTCGAATACCTGATCTGCAAGCTTTTCGGCTGTCGTCCGGTTGATTTCGAGGTGTTCTTCGAGGCGTTCGACAACCTGATTGAAGCGTACCCAGGGCAGCGGTTTTGCAATTGCAGCGATGATGCGGGCCAGACGCTTTTTGCGGCTGCTGCTCATGGCGGCGCATTTGCGCGCCAGAAGGTCGAGCAGAAACACCTGCAGGCGGTTGAACAGGTTCTTGAAGCTGGTCATTTTCGTTTTCGCAGGCGGCGTTTAAGCCCGCGCATTCTTAAGCCCAGTGAGAGCAGCGGGCTTGATTTCATTTCGATGGCTTCGACCGGGCAGACTTCCATACAGCAGAAGCACGAAATACATTTCTGGCGGTCGAATTCGGCGCCGGTCGCCGCAATGGTTATGGCATCGGCGGGGCAAATCTTCTGACATCGCCCGCATTTGATGCAGGTGTCAGGCAGAAGAACCGGGCCGGCCCAGAGAAACCGCCGCATAAAATTGATGATAAAGTCGGGTATCAGCGAGATTGGCGGGGTTCCGGGCACCTGGTAATCTTTTACGACTGCCGCTTCGGGCGGGCAACCGACAAATTCTATCTCTTCGATAGTTTTCGGGCCCCAGTTGAGCTGAGCGCAGCGTCGCAGCGTCGGCACCGTTGTCGGGTCGAGCCCGACCAGCCGGCAGAAACCGAGATCGACGGTTACCGGCGACGTTGCGGCCAGCAGTATTTCGCTTTTGACTACCCGGCCCCCGGCCGGGCCCTGGCCATCCATGCCCTCGATGCCATCCATGATGTTAAGATTTACCGGAATCTGATGGCCGAGATCGGCGATGAAATCAGAAAATTCTTCAACCCGCGGAAAGACCTTGTGCCACTGTGCTTTTGACAGGCCGGGAATCAACCCGAAAAGATTTTTAACCGCGCCGGTGATGCGGGTCAGATTGTGGGTTTTCATTTTTGACAGATTGATGACCACATCTGCAAGAAAAAGCGTTTTGACCAGGTGAACGGTGATTTCGCGGCCGTTTGAAAAGAATTTAACCGGTACTTTCGCGTCAGTCTCAAAACTGGTCAGCTGCGAGCCACTGTTGCGGGCCGCAGCGGCGAAACCGGTTTTTTCCCAGAATTCTTCGGTGCGTCCAAATACTGCCGGTGGACTGTCGCCGATAAAGACGGTTGCGCCGGCCTCGTGGCAGAGGCGGGCCACCGCCTCGATGACGGCAGGGTGGGTGGTTGCGGCCCGTTCAGGTTCTTTGCAGGTCAGCATATTCGGCTTGATCAGCACTTTATTGCCTGATCTGACGAAGGCAGTGATACCGCCAAGCGGCTCAAGAAGTTTGATGATCGCCTCTTTTACCGCTGTCTGTTCGTAAGACGAGCATTTCTGAATCGAGAGAGTTTTTTCAGACATGGCTTAATCCCCCGGCTTCTGTTGCACAACCGGGTGGTTGAGCAGGTGTTCGCGTGCCAGCGGTGGCGGCATCGGGCCTGAGCCTTCCTGTGGTTCTGAAGGCAGGGCCTTGATGAGCGGAAAGTCAGCGTAAGGCCGGCGTTGCAGGATCTGCCGCGGCCATGGCGTGACTTCGAGGCCTTCTTCGCGCTCGATGAGAATGCACTGGTTCAGATAGAGAATCTTAACCAGCATCTGTGCGAACGGAATATGGCGGAACGAAGCGTAAACCGGAAAGTGCAGATCGCGCGGGAACTGGATCGGCACTTTGCCGCCGAGTGAAATTTTGCGCAGAATGAACTGAATGTCGTCACCACGCGAGATAATTATCCCTGGTTTGTTAAGGCCGGGGTAGCGCAGCGACAGGCGCTCTGGCACGCAAAGCTTCATGCGTTCGAGCACTTCGGTCCATTCTTCTCCGGATGGTTGAACCGGCAGCACCATCAGGATCGGCCCGGCAAAGGCAAAACGATGATGAGGCGGCAGAATTTTTTTCAGCAGTTTCTGGACTGTGTCGCCATGATTGCCCGGAACAACCGCGCCGCCGGCCTGAAAATGCATGATGGCCTGGTAGCCGAAGCCGTGGGCGAGAAGTTCGATTGCTTCCCAGAGCGCAATCGGGTGCCCGTAGAAAGACCAGTCCTTGTGAAACTTCGCTTTTTGTGGGGCATTTAGATATATCTCGGCAAAGCTGCGCGTCGAAGT
>DAOQWI010000123.1:0-10042 GCA_035342015.1 Candidatus Ozemibacteraceae bacterium
TTCGGCCTGTCTTTTGGCAGTGATGGTACCGTAATCAGCTGTAGGCGGAGCGCTGACCGGAGCACCTGCCGAAGGAGTCTGAGCAGAAGACTGACCGGGTCTGTAAGGCACAAAAGGTTTTGCCGGCGGTTCTTCTTCGATGACTTCTTCAACCACTTCGTCGGCATCTTTGGGCTTGGCTGCCTTAACCTTGCGAACCACCTTGACCACTTTTCTGGTGGTTGGCGCACTGCCGGCCTCTTTAGCTGCGGCAGTGCCGTTAGCAGCCTGCGGAGCACCCGCCGCGCCCTCGGTTTTCGGGTCTGGCTTTGCCGGTTTTTCAGCGGCAGCAGCCTTGCTTTCTGACGCTGCCGGGACAGCAGGACCTGCGTCTGCCGGCTTTGTTGCAGAGTCAGGAGTCTGCAGTAATTCCTGCAGTTTTGCAGCCGGATCGTCACCAGGATTAGCAGTTTCTGAACCTTCAGCTGCAGGCGTTTCAGCCAATGCCGCCAGAGCAGCTTTCTGCTTCTTTTTTTTCTGCACGACCACGATCACGGGCAGGGCAACGACGCCGAGAAGAATGATCCAGTAACTTTTTACGAGGGCAATGTAATATGCGGTCGATGCGCCGGGGTATGGCTTTTTAGCGGCTTTTGCCTTGCCAAAATACATGGCTGCCTTGCTGTTATCAGGCTTTTTGGCATTCTGCCAGTAAAGGCCCTGAGCGTAGTTGGCAAGCGAACTGCTGTTATCTTTTGAACCAAGAACTCTGGCAACGCGATTTACCGTGTTCCAGTCAGGTTTATCGATTTTGATCAACGCTTCGACGTAAATGGCAAGCAGTTCATTCGACTCGACCACCGCATCTTCGAATTCCTGCAGTTCAGCAACGACTTCTTTATGCTTGCCGGCTTTTGAAAGGCCGTTAACTTTGCCGAGAAGCACATTCGGGTCGGCGCTGAGAGCCGGCATGTCGGCAGGATTTTCGCCTTCAGCGGGCTCTTCGCCGCCATCCGCACCAGCACCACCGTTATCGACGACAACTTCTCCGCCACCATCAGCTGCAGGTTCACCGCCTTCGGCCGGGGCTCCCCCTCCCCCGGCTGCGTCGGGCAATGGTTCTGTCTGAGAAGCCTCACCCACGGCAGGGTCGACCGGGCCTGAAGCGGGCTCAGATGCATTGGCCGGCTCTTCGACAACTTCATTGTCGATGATAAGATCTTCATCATTCTGAGCCGACAGGTCTGACTGAAACATCAGGGGCAATGCCGCAACCCAGATGATAAACAGCCAGAACGCGCGTTTTTCGCGATTTTTTAACATTTCAGTCTCTGAATTTCAGGCGGGTTTTCTTCCTGCCGTGAATTGTTTCGTGCAGATATTTTATCTCAGTCGTGATTTCTTTTTCGCTGGTTTTGATACGGCATGGCAGACAGGGGTCATTTTTGGTTTTTCCGCGCCATGGATAGCCATCTTTCAGAGTCTGTTCAGACTTCGCAGCGGCGGCGCGCATTTCTTCGCGGCGCATCTGTTCGAGTTCCCTGGCATAGTATTTAGGTTCTTCAGATGGGTTCTGCCGGCAACCGACAGCAAACACGGCCGACAGCACGCACAGTGCCAGCATACCGGGCCGGCTGGCCCTTTTCCAGAAGTGGTCTGCAGATTTCATAAATTTCCCGTCCAGTCAGCCTTAATTTGGCTATCTAATCGGGAGACTTCATGGTTTTGTTTATAGCAAACCTGAAAAACGCAAAGCGCTTTTATTTTTCCTGAGCCTGGCCAGATGCTGCGGGTTTTCGGCTGCTGATCTTCAGCCCGGTGTTGTCGATCACGACTCTGGTGTCAGCCGGCACCGATTCGGTCAACCAGACATTGCCACCAACCACCGAATTTCTGCCGATAACCGTTTCGCCGCCAAGAATGGTGGCGCCGGCATAGATAACGACGCCGTCGCAGATAGTCGGGTGGCGGCGGGCATTGCGAATGACCTTGCCCTGCTTGTCACGTGGAAAATTGAGGGCTCCGAGGGTAACGCCCTGATAAAGAGTGACGTCATCGCCGATTATTGTGGTCTCGCCGATTACCACACCAGTGCCATGATCGATGAAGAAGCTTTTGCCGATGGTGGCGCCGGGGTGAATATCGACGCCGGTGCGTGAATGCGCCCATTCAGACATGATACGCGGAATCAGTCGCAGGCCATGCATGTAGAAGAAGTGTGCCACCCGGTGAACGGCAACAGCTTCGAGGCCGGGGTAACTGAAAATGATCTCGTCGAAGTCGACGGCAGCCGGGTCGTTCTTGAAAGCGGCCTTAACGTCGAGGTTCAGCATTTCGCGCAATTGCGGAACGTATTCAAGAAATTCGAAAACCAGCTGTTCGGCGGCCCTTTCGCACTGCCCGCAGGAAGTGCTGGCTTTCTGACAGCCATGAATCAGTTCGCGGTGCACCTGCGGTTTGAGCTCTTCATAGACACGGGCGACGCGGTAGCCGATGCGCATTTCGATCGAGTCGAACGACATTTCTGAGTGGCCAAAATAACCCGGAAACAGCAAGGTAAAAATATCGCTGATAACACGGTATAGTATCTCTTTATCAGGAAGGGGGCTGCTGTCGAAATGTTGAACTTCTTTTGCCTCTTCGCTGATTGACTGAATGATTTTACGGGCTGCATGGTTCAGGCGGTTTTTTCGCATATTCGTTCTCCTGAGAAAGAATATAATCGAGAATTGCCCGGTTGCAAAACTGCATTTTTTGCAATTTCTCTTGATGAAAAACGAATTTGGTTTATAATCTGATTAAGACCGTTACTTCTTAAAGGATGTGGCAAAATATGGATGAACTCGACCTCTGCCTGTGCGAATCCGCCAGCATTACTCACAATACTAATTTAGACAAGCACTTTGCCAGTAATGCCGTCGGTCATTGCGACCTGTTCGAAATCCAGCTCTACAAAGAATTCTGGAACAGTCTGCAGGAAAGCGAAAGCACGATTTTCAATTCGACTATCGAACAGCTGGTCAACTCGGTTAATCCATGACATCTCCTGTTCCTGCGCGTCAGAATGCCCTCAAGGCATTGCGTGACGCGCTCGCCGGCGGCTACCCGGTCATTGCCATCGAAACCTGGGAAGAAGACGCTACCCTCTCGACGCTGAGCAATTTTTTCAACAGCGCTTTTCAGGGGCGTGGTGTTTTTCAGACCTGGGACTTCCAGACCGGCCTGTTCGATGCCGCCAGCCGCACCTCAGAAAAGCTGAGCGCCCTGGAAGCGCTCGACAAAATTCAGGCCACTGACAAACCCGGTTTTTTTGTTTTTAAAGATGTCACCGGCCTCTTTGCCGACAGCGAAATCAGACGGCGCATCAAGAATATTCACTATTCCTTTCGCGGCCAGAATCGTTTTCTGCTGCTGACCGGCTCAGACTTCATCATACCGGTCGACCTGCGCAAGGATATTCTGCTGATCAGCTACCAGCTTCCCGAAGCCGGCGAAATCGCCGCGATCATCGACGAGCATCTGCAGGCCGCTGCCCGCCGCGGCGCCCAGGTCGAGCTGACTCCTGAGCAGATAAATCAGGCGGTAATTTCGCTCAAAGGCTTTACCGGCGCCGAAATGAAGTATGCTCTCAACAAGATCTGCTGGGGCCGCAAGACCATCGGTGCCGATATCATTCCGCTGCTGCACGACGAAAAAGAACAGCTGGCGCGCAAAGACGGCGTTCTCGAATACGTGCGTGGCAGCGAATCGCTTGCCGACGTCGGCGGTCTCGAAAACCTCAAAGACTGGCTGCTCAAGCGCCGCAAACTCTTCACCCCCGAAGCCGCCCAGGCCGGCATTCGCCCGCCGCGCGGGCTTCTGATGATGGGTATTTCAGGTTGCGGTAAATCACTTTCGGTCAAGGCGATCAGCGCCCTGTGGGGTCTGCCGCTTTTCCGGCTCGATATGAACAAGGTTTATTCTGGCATTTACGGCACGCCCGAAGGCACCTTCGCCCGTGCCATCAAGAATATCGAAGGGGTCGCCCCCGCCATTCTCTGGATCGACGAAATTGAAGGCGGCATCAGCAGTAACACCGCCAAAGACGGCAGCACCGGTTCGCACATTTTTTCGGCCTTTCTGACCTGGATGCAGGAAAAATCCTCCGACGTCTTTGTCGCCGCTACCGCCAACCGCATCGACCTGCTGCCCGCCGAAATTATCCGCAAGGGTCGTTTCGACCAGGTCTTTTTCATCGACCTGCCGAACGACAGCGAGCGTGAGCAGATTTTCAAAGTTCACCTGAGCCGGCGCGGCAACAAAATCGAAGAATTCGACCTGCCGCTTCTAAGCGTCGCCACCGAATTCTGGAACGGCGCCGAAATCGAGCATGTCGTCGAAGCCGCCATGATCGAAGCCTTTCACCGCGGCACCGCCATGGCCCAGGATGACCTCTATACCATCATCAGAGGCACCGTGCCGCTGTCGCGCACCATGTCGGAACAGATCAAATTCATCAAGGGCTGGGCCAGCGAACGCGCCATTTCGGCCTCAAAATCCGACCGCTGATATTTCTGCCCCGTAAACCCCGGAACTGTTGAATCATTCCCGCCGAAGCACGGCAATTATGCTGAAACTGCTCCCTAAAAGAGGCTTGAAAAACTGATTCTCCGTTATGCAAAAGTTCGCAACAGCCTGATTGTTCAATGTAAGACCAGCCTCGAAAAGATAGCGCAGGAATGCCAAAATTTTGCCGGCTGGTTAGAAAAAATGAGAGAATACTCCCGCACCGCCGCTTAACCAGATCATACGCCAAGATATCCCCCACTGCGTTAGCACTCATCAGCGGCAAAATCAGCAAACTCCTCTCTTTAGGAGGACCTTTTTTGTTGACTTCTCAGTAAAATTAGACTATTCTAATAATGTTAGACATATCTAATTTCATCTCAAAGGCGGCTAAAATGGTCAGAACTACATACAGCCTCGCCGATCTGCCAGAAGGCAGCACCGGCACCATTCGCGACATTGACGCCCTTTCACCCACCGCCCAGCGCCTTCTCGATATGGGTTTCGTACCCGGCACGCCAATTAAAGCCATCAAACGGGCACCCATGGGCGACCCGACCACTTACGAAATCCGCGGTTACCAGGTTGGCCTGCGCCGCACAGAATCGGCACTGATCGATGTTGAGATAAAACCAGATGGCAAATAAAATCACCACCAACAGTCGCAACGTCTACCTCGTCGGCAACCCAAACTCAGGCAAAACCAGCCTTTTCAACGCCATCACCGGTGAGCGCCACCGCGTCGGCAACTGGCCCGGCGTCACGGTGCAGAAAATCGAAGGCATTACCGACACCGCCAACGGCCGCCTGATCATCAACGATCTGCCCGGCACCTACTCGCTCACCCCGGCCACCCCCGAAGAGGAAATAGTTTTAAAAACTCTCGACGAAGCTGCAACCGGCATTATCATCAACGTCGTCGACATCGCCAATTTCGAGCGCAATCTTTTTCTGACCACCCAGCTGGTCGAACTCGGCGTCAACCCCGTCGTCAGCCTCAACTGCTTCGACTCGTTCACCCGGGCCGGTGGCAGCATCGACCTGCAGAAGTTCTCGTCCTTCACCGGCACCACACCGTTTCCGACCGTTGCACGCAGAGGCGAAGGCGTCAGCTCGATGATCGAGCACCTGAGCCGCTCCGAGTATCTTGCCCCAGAATGCTGCAACAATATGCTCGCACTGCCCGATCTCTGGAAAAAGGCCGCCGAAGACGCGCTCGCCTGCCAGGGTCTCAAATGGGCTTCTGCCACCCCGGTTCAACGCTACAACGCACTGCGCGAACTGATCAGCCTCAAGCCTCTCGAATCTGACATCAAGGTCCAGGAAATCAGGCGACAGCTGGCCACTCAGCTCAGTCAGGGCCGCGAAAAACCGGTCAAGGTCATTGACCTGGCCTGTGAGCTTGCCTCTGACCGATACCGCCGCATCGAAAAACTGATCGCTGCCTGCGCCACGATCCCGGGCAAAAGCATCCCGCCATGGCAGGAAAAACTCGATGCGGTGCTCACCCACCGCTTTCTCGGGCTGCCGATCTTCGCCCTGATGATGGCCTGGGTATTCTGGACAACCTTCTCGCTCGGCGAAATCCCGATGGGCTGGATGGAATCTCTCGTTGAACTGGCCGGCAATTTTGTCAGAGCCAACGTGCAGGAAGGCCTGCTGCAGGAACTGCTTGCCGACGGCATCATCAGTGGCGTTGGCGGTGTTCTTGTATTCATCCCGAACATTCTCATTCTTTTCTTCTGGATAGCAATTCTCGAAGATTCGGGCTACATGTCGCGCGCCGCCTTCATCATGGACCGCATGATGAACAGTATCGGTCTGCACGGCCGCGCCTTCATCCCGATGATCATGGGCCTGGGGTGCAACGTGCCGGCAGTGCTGGCGACACGCATCATCGACAACCGTTTTCAGCGTCTGCTCACCATGCTGCTGATTCCGCTGGTCACCTGCGCTGCGCGTCTGCCGGTTCTGGTATTGCTGTGCGGCACTTTTTTTCCGGAAAACCCAAGTATGTGGATGTTTTCACTGTTCTTCGTCAATCTGCTAGTATTGATCTTTCTTGGGCACATGACCAGTTTTCTCTTCAAAACCGTCGAGAACAGCCCGTTTCTGCTTGAAATGCCGCCCTACCGCCTGCCGACCGCCGCCAGTGTCTGGCACATGCTCTACGAAAAGGCGATGCACTTTGTCGAAAAGGCCGGCACCGTGATCCTGGCCGGCGCAATCGTGATCTGGGTTCTGTCGGTTTTCCCGCGTGAGGTGCCGCTCAGTTTCAATTACGAAGCCGAGCTTGCTGCTCTCAAATCGCAGGCGGTTACTGCTGAAACGACTGAACAGATTGCCGCCCTCACCCACAAACGTGACATCGAACAGATGGAAGGCCGCTACATGGCACGCATCGGCAAGCTGATGCACCCGGTCATGGCCCCGCTCGGCTTCAGCTGGCGCGAGACCGTTTCGCTGATTCCTGGTTTCCTGGCCAAGGAATCCGTAGTATCGACTCTGACAGTTCTGTATCTTCCCTACGATGAAGATCTTGGGAAAGGGATGAGTAAAACCGGCATGAACAAACTTTCGGCTTTCGTTTTTATGCTGTTTACCCTGCTCTACATACCCTGTATCGCCACCCTCGGCGTCGTCTGGCGCGAAAGCGGTTCGACAAAGTTTACGGCACTTTCGCTGCTGGTATATTTTGTGATAGCCTATCTCGTCAGCTTTGCCGCTCTTAAAATCGGCGAGGCTCTGCAGGCCAGCAACGGCACCGCCGCCGAAGCAGTGACCATTGTTCTTGTCGGCATCTTTGCGGGCTGGTATCTGTTGCGCACGCTTCTTAACACATTTATCGGGCGCCAGTGCAATTCATGTGCCGGCTGCAGCGGTTGCCCGTCAAAAAGCAGCGACTGTCAGGGGTAAAACCATGAAAGAACGTGTTTCGGGGGCTCTTGAATCATATCTTGAACAGATTGCCGAACTGCAGCAGGAACATGGAGCAGTTCGCACTTCTGACCTTGCCGAGCGCATGGGCTGCAAACGTTCTTCAGTAACCAATGCTCTGCAGCGACTGTCAGAAAAAGGTTTGATCAATTACCAGGCATATCGCCCGGTAACTCTGACAGAAGATGGGCAAAAGACAATCAGTGCTTTGAGTCGGTATCACGGTATTCTCGCCAAGTTTCTTGGTGAAATCCTGGCTTTTCCTGAAGACTTTGCTCAGCAGGAAGCCTGTCGTCTCGAACATCGAGTGAGCGCCCAGACGATTGAAAGAATGCGCGCCTATCTTGAGTTTGCCGACAAATGGGGTAACTGTGCCTGCGACAGCAGTTCTGAAGTAAAATGTCAGGAAAAAAGCCGGGAGGCTTTTAAAAAGTTCCTGAATCGAAAAATCGAAAAGACCTAAAAAAGAAAAATCGGGGTTTCCCGATCTGTTTTGTCTGAATTGCTCAGTGTTTTACATCTGACTGATAAAGATTAAAAATTTCGTAGGTTGTGTGGTTTTCGAGCAGATCATCAGACTGTTCTTCCATCCAGCACAGAAAATTCTCATCCATCATCAATTCTGTAATTCCGACCATCCCTGGGTGAACCATTTGCCTTCCTCCTTGTAATTTTCTACAAATGATTCATCGGCGAATTTATAAGAATGATTAACCATTTTTTTATTTATTTTTTGTAACTTGTTGAACAGTGGTTGCTTATGGCTTAAAATAGGCTCAAGGTCTAATACAGAAGGAGGATCAGATGCCAGCCGTAACTATTTCGCGTGAGATTGGTGCATCTGGAACTTTTATTGCTCTCAAGGTAGCTGAAGCCCTCGGCTATGTCTGCTACGACCAGCAGATCATCAACGAGATCGCCCAGAAAATGGGCAAAAACAAGGATCAACTTGAAGACTTCGACCAGCAGTCTTATAACCGCATCGGCGTTTTCTTTCAGGAAGCCCTTGCCAGTATCGCTCAGGGCGGCATGGTTTTTCACCCATTCGGGATCGGCCCGCTCGACTGGGATTCAGCCGAAATTTTCAGCACCTACCCGCGCAACACTTTTCAGGAAAAAGACTATTACGAAGTTCTGACCCAGGTAATCAAAGAGATTTCCGAAAAGTCAAACGTGGTCATTCTCGGCCGTGGCGGCAGTCAGATCCTCAAAGACCGTTCAGACACACTGCATGTGCGTATTGTTGCTGACCGCAATGAGCGAATTCAGCATGTAATGAAAGAACAGAATCTCGACCAGGCCAAAGCCGAAGAAGTGGTAAGCCGCAAGGACGAAGCCGCTGCCAACTTTATCTACGACTTTTTTGATGCAGACTGGAACGACCCGCACTACTACCACATGATTCTCAACACCAGCCGTATCAACCCTGAGAAGTGCATTGAAATGATCATCAATGCCGTCAAAAACCTCTGAACATGTCAAAACGTCTAATTGGCATTGTTCTGGTTCTGGCATGTGTGGCAGCCTTTCACCTTCTCGGTTCACACGTAGAAACCCCTCCCGTCTGGTCGCGCGCCATCAGCGCCAAAGTTTTTTCTGATCCGGTTGCAGCCGGTAACAACTTTGTTTTTCTTGGCGGCGACAAGGGCAAACGCAGTTTCAAACTGTTCGAAGTCGATGCGGCAGGGACTCTGGTAGCAGAATCACCTGAATTGAACAGTCTGCCTTTTCAGCCAATCGCACTCGGCAACATGGTTATTACCGGTGATTCATCGAGAATGGTGCGAGGCTTTTCGGTGCCAGGCCTTAAGCTGGTATGGGAAAACGGCACGGTCGAGCAGTTCAGAATCGCTCCAATGAAGGCCGACAACGAAAGAATTCTTATTCAGTCGACCGCCAGCACGATTTTCTGCATTGACAGCCGCACCGGCAAACCAGTATGGGAATACACTTTTCCCGACTCCCTGGTTAACTATGCGGTCGGCAAAGTTATCGTCTGCCTGCACGGTTACAATGATCTGAAAGAGCCAAAATGGAAGGCCACCGCCCTCAACCCCGAAGACGGCTCGGTCGCCTGGACATTTGCCGCTCTGCCGCTTGGGCAGGACACCCCATTATTTGTGCAGAATATCTGCGTCATGGCTTCGAACGAAGGCGAAATCATGATCTTCGATCAGGACCACGGCACTCTTCTGCATAAAAATGAAATCAAGGGGCTGAAGGCTTCGCAGATTCTCGACGACATCCTGATCATGCTTGCTTCAGGCGGTTCACGGATTGTCTGCATGTCACTCATGACTGGCGCTTCGTGGTCAACCACGGTTCAGGCTGGCTATCTCAATGCCGCCAGGTATGGTAACCGGCTGATGCTCTGCGACAAGAAAGCTCTGCGCTGTCTTGACGCCAATACTGGTGAACAGCTCTGGAAAAAGGATCTGTCTGACGCATATAACGCTTTTCCGCATCGCCGCGGTATCTTTGTCACTCACAAAGATTCGTTCTTTGCGCGAACCACCTATGGCAGCTACATCGAAACCGATTCAAACCGCACCGTGTGGGCAACCGGTGGCCGCAGCCTGTT
>DAOQWI010000124.1:0-10002 GCA_035342015.1 Candidatus Ozemibacteraceae bacterium
AGACTCTCAGGCTGGGAAGGCACCCTGATCTTCACCTCTGGTCCGCTACTGCCCGAAATGATGAAAAGCTGGCCCAAGGATCTCGGGATGCAGCGTATCTTTATTGCCGGCCAGGAAAAGGGCCTGATGATCGCTCTGCTCGATGCCGATCAGAACATGCTTGGTGTCGGTCGCCTTGAAGAAATCGACTTCTTGCGTGATAACTTCAGGATTCGCACGAATTATCGTGGCGATCTCGGCAAGGTCAAGGGTATTCAGTTCGGTTCTCTGAAGATTACCGAGACCGGTAACGAAGCCGGGTTCATCGAGCCCGGGTCGTTCTGATTCTTTATTGATCTGATCATCGCCCGCCTCTTGATGGGGTGGGCGATTTTTATTTTTAGTGTTTTATTTCGTTTTTGTGTTTCATTTGGCATTTTTTGTGCGATTTTTACTGTGCAGTTTTTGAGCAGGCGGCAGGTTCGTTTTTTCACAAAATCCGTCAAGAATAGTCTGGTGCAACTTCCGGGTTGAAGGGTAGGGTGCAAACCTCTTCTGACCATGCTAACAGCGGCATTGTTGGCTGAGATTCGCATCATTCTTGAAGCAAAATTTTTTCTAAAAAACCTTTGACTTTGGTCTCTAAAATATGGTTTAATTTGACCCTCGAAAGCGTAGACTTTTAAACAAAACTTCCCCCTCAAACTCCCTATTTTGGGCATTTCACACCATTCTGTCATACATTGCTTCGTGTACAGTTAACAATGGGTCTGAGGTCGCACAGATTTTTCTAAAGGCCACGCAAAAATATCTTTCAGGAGTAACCATGAAGCAGGGTCGCGAATTGCAGTTCATCGAAAATCGCCAGGGCAACATCGTTCCATTCAACCCGGAAAAAATCCGTTCAGCTATCGAGAGAGCCGGCAGAGCCACCGGTGAATTCGGTATGGTTGATTCGATGCGTATGGCCAGCCAGGTGATCAACATTCTGGCGCATCGTCATCAGTCGGGTACACCGAATGTCGAAGAAGTGCAGGATGTTGTAGAGCATGTGCTGATAGCCAACAACTATTTCACCACCAACCGCTCTTACATCGTCTATCGTGAACAGCATAAGCAGATGCGCGAAGGCCGCCGCTCCCTTGTAGACAGCATCAGCTCGATCAATGAATACCTCGGCCAGCAGGACTGGCGTGTTAACGCCAACGCCAACCAGGGGTACTCTCTCGGTGGTCTGATTCTCAACGTGGCCGGCAAGGTTACTGCCAACTACTGGCTGTCGCACGTCTATACTCCTGAAATCGGCGATGCGCACCGCGAAGGCGACTTTCACATTCATGACCTTGACATGCTTTCCGGTTACTGTGCCGGCTGGTCGCTGCGCACGCTGTTGAACGAAGGCTTCAACGGCGTACCCGGCAAGGTTGAAGCTGGTGCACCGAAGCACTTTTCCAGTGCACTCGGTCAGATGGTGAACTTCCTGGGCACGCTGCAGAATGAATGGGCTGGCGCTCAGGCATTTTCTTCGTTCGACACCTACCTGGCTCCGTTCGTCAGAAACGACAAACTCACCTATGACGACGTTTTCCAGGGAATTCAGGAATTCGTCTACAACCTCAATGTGCCGTCACGCTGGGGTACACAGACTCCTTTCACTAACCTGACCCTCGACTGGAACTGCCCGGAAGACCTGCGCAGTCAGCACCCGCTTATCGGCGGCAAACCGACCGAATTCACCTATGGCGAACTGCAGCAGGAAATGGACATGATCAACCGCGCTTTCATCGATGTGATGAGCCGTGGCGATCACCGTGGCCGTGCTTTCACCTTCCCGATTCCGACTTACAACATCACCAAGGATTTCGACTGGGAACACCCGAACTGCCAGCCGCTGTTCGAAATGACTGCCAAATACGGTCTGCCTTATTTCCAGAATTTCATTAACTCAGATCTGCAGCCGAACATGGTCAGATCGATGTGCTGCCGCCTGCAGCTCGACCTGCGCGAACTGCTCAAGCGCGGTAACGGCCTCTTTGGCTCAGCTGAACAGACAGGTTCGATCGGTGTCGTCACCATCAACCTGGCCCGCATCGGTTACATGCACAAAGGCAACTTCAACGCTCTTACCGACCGCCTCGGAACCCTCATGGAACTGTCGAAGAAGAGCCTCGAAGTCAAGCGCAAAGTTATTCAGGCCCGCATCGACAGTGGTCTGTTCCCATACACCCGCCGCTATCTCGGCACCCTGCGCAATCACTTCTCGACCATCGGCATCAATGGCATGAACGAATGCATCAGAAACTTTTCTGACAATGCCTACGACATCACTTCTGCCGAAGGCGTCGAACTGGCACAGAAGATTCTTGATTTCATGCGCGAACGCATCGTGCAGTATCAGGTTGAAACCGGCCACCTCTACAATCTCGAAGCCACTCCGGCCGAAGGCGCCACCCATCGCTTCGCCCGCGAAGACCGCAAGCGTTTCCCCGAAATCATTCAGGCCGGCACACCGCAGGCTGCCTACTACACCAACTCGACCCAGCTGCCGGTCGACTTCCAGGGCGACCTGTTCGAAATCATGCGCCACCAGGAAAAACTGCAGACCAAATATACCGGTGGCACCGTTCTGCACCTCTACGTCGGCGAACGCATTCCCGATGCCGAATCCTGCAAGCGCCTGGTCAGAAAGTCGCTCTCACAGTTCAGACTGCCTTATGTCACCGTCACTCCGACCTTCAGCATCTGCCCGAAACATGGCTACATCGCCGGCGAGCACCAGCACTGCCCGACCTGCGACACCATCGAGACCCGCAGAATCGTTGCCGAAGCTCAGAACGAAGGCCGTGAAATCGCACCCGACGCCGTTGTTCTCAAAGATGAAAACCGCCAGATCTGCGAAGTCTGGACCCGCGTCATGGGTTATTTCAGACCGGTTTCGCAGTTCAACGCCGGCAAAAAGAGCGAATACAACGAACGCGTTCTGCTCAATTCACAGGAAATCGTCAGAGAAGTAATCTGAGCGATTCTATTACGAAAAGTGCGCTCGACAGCATCGACCGGTGCTGTCGAGCGATTTACTGAGTTAAACCTGAAATTCTGCCACGATTACAGCAACCCGGACTGTCCTTTGCCAAGCACAGGAACCAGCCCCAATCAATAGAGCACCATAAATAAAATGCACGTTCTGAAAGACAAGGTAAGGGTAGGGGGCATGCAGCCTTTTACCATGATTGACTTCCCCGGCCGGCTGGCGAGTGTTCTATTTCTGCAGGGCTGCAATCTGCGCTGCCGCTTCTGCTACAACGGCACTCTGTTACCCGGAACTGCCCGTGAGCACATCACCTGGGAAGCAGTCATCAACTTTCTCAAAGACCGCCAGGGCTTTGTTGAAGGCGTGGTGTTCAGTGGCGGCGAACCCTGCATGCAGCCGGGTCTGCTTGACGCAATGCATGAAGTGCGCGAACTCGGCTACGAAATTGCACTGCACACCAACGGCTTTTTCCCCGATGTCGTGGAAAAAGCTATCGAGCAGCGGCTTCTGCAGTTCATTGCTGTCGATTACAAAGCTCCTATTGCCCGCTACCTCGAAGTTACCGGCCAGAGCGTCAGCGAAAAGTCATTCGGCAGGGTTGCCGAACTGATTGTCGCCTCCGGCATCAGACATGAGTATCGCACGACTTTTCACCCGCGCCTCATTTCTGAAAAAGAGCTGATGATCATGGCCGACTGGCTTGTCGACAAGAAAATCAGCAGTTTCGCCCTGCAGAAATTCAAGCATGGCGGCGCCTACGACGCATCACTGCCACCGGTAATCGGCCCCTGGATACTCAATACAACGCTGCTCAAACTGAAAAGCCGCTTCGCCAGCTTCACTCTGCGCAGCGACGGCAACACCGACCTGCAGCAGATCGCCGCCTGATTTTTTTGTTTTTGCCAGACCAGCCGATTTCCTCTTTAATTCAGGATTAAATAACAATCAATCGACACTTTTAGACCTTAAAATGGAATTTTGCCCGCGAAATTGCCACTCTTAAGATGCAGATTTCCGGTGAGTTCCAAAACCTGCATCAATAAACAAACAGAATCTAGCGCAATTGTCCTGACCGTATTGAACGGCTATTGACTTTTATAGTGGCGAAAAAGTATAAAGAGAGGGTTTTCGGCCGCTTTATCATCCCAATAAAGAAGGGTTTTTTATGGAAATCAGCCAGAAGGATTTGAACATTCAGACGCTGGGCAAGGCCAATTTTGATTCGCCGCTCAAACTTTCGACCGTCGATGGCGACTATCTGACCAACTACGTCGACGATCAGGAAAGGGTTCTCTATAACAACAGCCTCTGTAAACTCAAAGAAGAACTGGCAGCCGGCCGCGAGCCGCTGACCTTCGAAAAGGCCGGACCGCGCGAGAAAATTTTCTTCGACCCTTCACGCACCCGCGCTGGTATCGTTACCTGCGGCGGCCTTTGCCCCGGCATCAATGACGTAATTCGCGGCCTGGTCATGCAGCTGTATTTCTGGTATGGCGTCAAGAATATTTATGGTTTCCGTTATGGTTACCTTGGCATGATCAAAGAATCAGGGCTGCAGCCAATGGTGCTGGATCCTGATGTCGTCAGCGAAATTCACGAAAAGGGCGGCACGATTCTCGGTTCATCACGCGGCCCGCAGGACGTCGGCCTGATGGTCGACCGGCTGATGGATTTCAATATCAACATCCTGTTCTGCATCGGCGGTGACGGCACACTGCGCGGCGCCAAAGAAATCACCGACGAGATCAACAAGCGCGGGCTCGCCATTTCCGTTATCGGAATTCCGAAAACCATTGATAACGACATCGGCTTCATCGAAAAAACCTTCGGCTTTGAAACCGCTTTTTCACATGCAGTCGACTCGCTTCGCACCGCGCACGTTGAAGCCAAGGGCTACCAGAACGGCGTTGGCCTCGTCAAACTGATGGGCCGCCAGTCTGGTTATATCACTGCCAACGCTTCGATTGCTTCGCAAGACGTTAATTTCTGCCTGATCCCCGAAATGCCCTTCGATCTCGAAGGCGAAAATGGTTTCTACAAACACCTGATGGACCGCATTCTCAGGAAAAGCCACGCAGTTGTCGTCGTGGCCGAGGGTGTCGGCGATCGTCTCTGCGCTCTCGAGGAACGCGATGTTTCGGGCAACCGCAAATTCGGCGATGTCGGTGTCATGCTGCGCGAGGGTATCACAAAATACTTCAAAGACCGCAAGGTGCCGGTTTCGCTGAAATATATCGACCCGAGCTACATTATCCGCAGTTCGTGCGCCATACCTTCAGACAGCATTTTCTGCAACCAGCTGGCGCAGAACGCCGTGCACGCCGGCATGACCGGCAAGACCGGTATGCTCGTGGGCATCTGGAACAACTGTTTCACACATGTTCCGATCGATATCGCGATTCGCAACCGCAAATTCATCGATCCCGAAAGCATGTTCTGGCTCAATGTTCTCGAAACCACCGGCCAGCCCCGCTGGATGCAGAACAAGCCCCGCACCGCCTGATTTATCTGCTCAGGGTGGGGGCGAGCAGGCGCATCGACTCTTCGTGCAGAATGCCGTTGGTGGCGAGCAGTTCGTAACTGTCGAGGGCCATCGGTGTGCCGTCGAAGCGGGTGACGCGGCCGCCGGCTTCGTTGACCAGCAGTGTGCCGGCTGCGACATCCCAGGGTTTGAGGTTGGTTTCCCAGTAGACGGCAAAGATGCCGCGGGCGATATGACAAAGATCGAGGGCGGCCGAACCGAGGCGACGCACGCATTGAACGTGCATCAGCATGATTTTAAGTCGTTCGACAATCACTTCGATATTTTCGCGCCGGTTGTAGGGGAAGCCGGTCACCGCCAGCGCATCATTCATCGTGTTCTGGGTGCCGACGCGAATCCTGGTGCCGTTCACAAAAGCACCGCCGCCCTTGAAACAATGGTAAACATCATTGTTCATCGGATTCATCACGACACCGACAACCGGTTCGCCATCATGACACAGGGCGATGGAAACAGCAAAGTGGGGCAGGCGGTTGGCAAAATTCGTCGTGCCGTCGAGCGGGTCGACCACCCAGACTTCGCCGTGCCGCCAGTCATCGCCGCCGTCTTCCTCGCCATGAAAACGGATTTTCGGAAACCTCGACAGCAGTTCCCTGCGAATCAGCCTCTCGGAAGCAATATCAACCTCGGTTACCAGATCGACGGTTCCCTTGTGAACGATTTCGTGAGAGTTGTTGAAACCGGTTCTAATAACGTCTGCGGCCATGGCGGCAACGTCACGGGCACCGGAGCAGAGATTTTCGAGGCTGTGCATTATTGACTCCTGAGTGTGTTTATTTGATGATTACGGGCAATAATGATAGAATTGTTTCTTAATAAAAACAAGGAGCTCAGATGCACCTGTCTTTGCATAAAACTCTGCTGTCACTGTTGATCTGCAGCCTGGCCTGCCCGGCGCTGCACGCCGATAACGCTTCTTCTACACCTGTTAAGTCAGATATCAACCAGGCGCAGATCACCGACGGCAATTTCAATTTTCCGGGAATTATTGCATCAGTTCCGGCTGTGGTCGCTTCGACAACTTTGCCGACTGCGAGCGCTGTTGTGGAAATTCCGGTTCAGGAAATACCAGCCATCGACAACCTTCTGCAGATTGCAACCCAATCCCAGCCGAAGATAAACAGGCTGGCAACGCCGACCACACCTGCAGACACACAGGCCGATCAGACCAGTGTGGCCGCAATATCTGGGCATGAGAACACAGCCTCTGGCAGTTTTTCATTAAAACCTGGCCTGAACCAGGAGCCAAAAGAAATGCCGGTTGTTGCAAGCGCTTCTGCTGCAGCTGCCGGAGCAAATGCTTCGGCAACTTTTTATGATATCGCATCCGGAGCCCCAGCTCCGGCATCGGCCGGTATGGCCCTGACCGCATCTGAAACTGCAGAAGCGAAGGGTAAGAAAGACAGCGAATATATCGACACGCTTTTCCCTGACCCGCTTTCGCCAGATTTCCCGTCTGAAAGTGGCATCAGTGATGCAGAAAAGAACCGGCCAGCCAGAGAAGTAATTGACGAAATCAACCAGAAGGCCGAAGAAATCGCCGAGCGCACCGCCAGAGAGCTTGGCATTGAATATATTCCGCCGTCTGAACGCCTGCCAAAAACCGAACCTGGCGAACTGGCCGCATCGGCAAGCAGTGAGCCTGGATCGGCAACTCCCGAAGTCGATTCTGGTGAGACTAAGGTCGTTACAGAAGACGACAGCGGTTCATGGGAATACCCTGGCGATACAAGAGCCTCTGCAGCAGCTGAAATCAAAAAGCCGCAGACAGACCGAGCCGATTCCAAAGACCAGAGCAATGCTGTTAAAGAAAATGAAATAACCGAAGAACCGGAAACAACAACCGCGCCCGAAATCAAGCCGGCAAAAACTTCTGGCAGCACTTCATCGACAAAACCGGCAACGCCGGGCAAAACGACTGAAAAGGGCAAGCCCGCCGCACCTGCCGGAGCAGCTGAACATGGCGAATCTGCCGAACCGGGTAAATTGCCTGTTCCTGCTGAAACGGTCAAAACAGGCAAACTGACAGAATCGACTGAGACGGTTGAAGCCGGCACAGCATCAGGTTCTGAAAATACTGGTGAAAAAGCAGCGGTCGACGAGTCTGTATTGGCATCTGAAACGGTTGTCACTGATTCAGAAAATGAGATAATTCCGGTGCAGTGGCCTGATTCACCAGAAGACCCCGAGTTCGCAACTGGCAGCCAGCAGCTTTTTACAGAGCAAACCGCCTCTGCAACCATCTCAAGCGGCGAACTGCCAGGGCTTTTCGAAAAAGCCGAGGCTCTGACACCCGCTCTGATGACCCGCGGGAAACCAGAAGATGATGAGTCTGAGACTAGCGAAGTGAAAAAGATTACTGGCCGCCTGGTGCCCGAAAAGCAACCGCTCGGACGACGTCGGTATCTGTATCGCTGGGTTCTGAAAACCGATGACGGTGGGCGTATTCCGCTGAAATCGAATCTGAAGCTGCTCACTCAGGTCAGAAACGAGAAAATGCTCGACGGCAAGGTCAATTTGACCGGGCGTTTTGTCAAATCAGGCATGAATGAAGAACTGCAGTATTTTGTCGTTGAGTCTGCCACCTTTGCCGATGCTTCAACTGCCTCAGGCACCACTGATATCAAGACGAAACCCTCAGGCGCAGCAAAAAAAGGCACAGGTAAAAAGGGCAGACAACCGGCCGGAACAAAAAGTGCAACTCAGAAACCTGTAAAAACCAATACCGAAGCGGATAAAATTGATTCTGCCCACAAATCCGGCAGTCCTGGCACGAAAAATGCTGCTAAAAAGCAGGACCTTCCCTCAGGCGACCTGAATCTGAAAAAAGCGCCGATGCCCGAACAGCCCTGACAGGTTTAAAAGCAGATGCAGAGCGAAAAACTCGACAAGATTCTTGCCCTGATGCCCGCCAACCCCGGCATCTACATCATGAAGAACCGGACTGGCGAAATCATCTACATCGGCAAGTCGAGATCGCTGAAAAAACGCGTTAAATCATACTTCAACCGCCATCACGACAGTATGAAGACGTCTGTCCTCGTCTCGGCGATCGAAGACATCGAATTCATCGTCACCGAAACTGAAATCGAAGCGCTGATTCTTGAAAACAACCTGATCAAGAAGCATAAACCGCGCTACAACATACTGCTCAAAGACAGCAAAACGCACCCCTATATCAGAGTAACGATGAAAGAGCGCTACCCGCGTCTCGAAAAGGTGCGCAAGGTCAGTTTCCGCGATGGCAACCTCTACTTCGGGCCGTTTCCGAATGAGTATGATCTGACGCGGATCGTCGACCTGTTGTCACGCAATTTCAGGCTCTGCACCTCAAAAAAGGGCTTTGCAGCTGCGGCGCCGGGCAAAAAAATCAGGCCATGCCTCAAATACCACCTCGGCATCTGCCAGGGTATCTGCCAGGGCGCTGTCACCCCCGAAGAATACTCGGTATCGATTCATAAAGCTGTAGAAGTTCTTTCAGGCAGAAGCGACCCGGATTTCACCGGCCTCGAAAAGCAGCTTAAATCACTAGCCGACAGTTTCAGATTTGAAGAAGCCGCTGAAGTGCGCGATACGCTGACCGCTCTGCGCCGCTTTTTCGAAAACCAGAAGGTCGAATTCGTTAAACCTCTCAACCTCGATTTCTGGGGTATGTGCGAGGCCAACGACCGCCTGATCTTCTCGGTATTCTTCGTGCGCGGCGGCAAAATGCTGGGCAACCGCATACTCGATATCGAGCGCGAGCCCGAAACCTCGAATTCAGAAGTTCTGCAGACAGTTATCAGCCGTTTTTACGACAATAATATCATTCCGGCCGTCATTTACTGCTCGATAGAGCCCGACGGCGTCGACGCTCTGCTGGCAATGCTCAGTGGGCGCGCCGGCCGAAAAGTCGCTTTCCATATTCCGCGCAAGGGCCAGTTTCTCAATTTGCTCGCCATGGCAGATAACAACGCCCTCGAAATCATGCGCAACATCAAGTCAGAAGGGCATGAGCGCATCGACGAATCGGTCATCGATCTGCAGAATCTGCTCGAACTCAAGATCGCCCCGGTCAGAATCGAATGCGTTGACATTTCACACATCCAGGGAACCGATCCGGTCGCATCTTTGGTGGTCTGCCACAATGGGCGCCCGCGCAAAGGCGAGTATCGCCTCTATCACATAAAATCAGCCCAGGGCGGCGACGACCCGGCTTCGATTGCCGAAGTGACCCGTCGCCGTTTTTCGCGTCTGCTGCGCGAACGGGCGCAACTGCCTGACCTCTATATCGTCGACGGCGGCATTACCCAGGTCAGAGCGGCGATGCGTGAGCTCGAAGAGCTTAACGTCGAAACAGCCATTCTCGGCCTGGCCAAACGTGAAGAGACTTTAGTCAGGCCCGACGGCACCGAGATCAATCTGCCGTTTTCGAGTGCCGGCATGAAGAGCATTATCAAGCTGCGCAACG